>DATHXE010000217.1:0-19165 GCA_035459845.1 Tepidisphaeraceae bacterium
GTGATCGAACGCCTTGCCCTCGAGCTTGCCGAACGCGTCGAGCATCGCCTGCTTGTCGTCGCCGATCGCGGTCGGCAGCTCGATGTTCTTGCCCTTGGCCATCGACATCAGCTCGTTGTTGGCCTGGCTGTGGTCCTGTTCGAGCATGCGGCCGAGTTGCTTAACCTGGTCGGTCGTGCCCTTGGTCTGGGCGAGCTTGGCGAGTTGGACTTCGCACATGCCGCTTTCGGCGGCCTTCATGGCGAACTGCTTGGAGTCGGCCGGCGGGGTCATCGACATGACCTTCTGGTCGACCAGGCTCATCCCCTTCTTCGAGTTGTCCGCGGCGAACGCGGCGGACGAGACGACGAGAGACAGACATGCGGCGGCGGTGAGACAACGGGTCATGATTGCGCATCCTTTCGTCATGGTGGACACGGCCCTCGCATGGCGCGGGGCTCCATTCGGGTGACGGTTACGACGGGTCGAAATCGGGTCTTCGGTCGGTTGTGTTGTTGAGGCACCTCCTTCGGCAGGGAGACAACGTCTCGGCCGATGGAGGCGTGCAAGTCGGGTGCCCGGCAGGCGGGGGGTCAGGGAAAAGCAGACTTATGGACGCGCGCGAAAACGCCCGCACGAACGGCGTCGATTCGTGGCGGGCGCAGGGTGTGGGTCGCGCCTCGCGAGCGGGGCGGCTACAAGGTCGGCGGGGGCGTTAGTTGCGAATCAGCTCGTACCAGAGCGTGGGCGTGTTGCCGAGCTTGAGGGTCTTATTCTCGGTCTTGGATTCGTGAATGATTTTGCCGGTCATGTCGAGGGCGCGGACGGTGTAGTCGGCCGGGAGCGACAGGGTGGCCTTGACCGGCTCGATGCGCGTCGGGGCCTTTCCCCAGTCGGTCGAGACGGTCGTCCGCTTGTCGTTCCACTTCATACCGGTGTTCTCGGCACGGGCGGCGGCGCAGATGAGGAGGCGGTCGGCCTCGGTGAGCGACTTGGACGGGTCGGCGGGGACGACCACGACCGCGGCGAACGGTGTGTCGAGCGCGGTAACGTTCACCGGGGCGCGCGACGCACCCGACTCCAGCGGCAGTGGGCCGAATCCGACGAACACGTGCGCGCCGTCGCCGCGGAACTGGAATTGGCCTGTGCCGGGCTTGCCGCCGCTGGTCCAGAGGGGCGGGGCGACGCGCGGGCGCTCGGCCTCGCGGCCCTGCGGTGCAGGCGAGCCGGGGAACTCGACGGCGAAGCGGTTCTTGAGCAGGGCGTCCCACTTCACGTCGGTCGCGAGGCCGATGAAGCGCCAGGCGTCGTAGTAGCTCGGCGAGGCGTGCTTGAGCATGTCCGGCATCGTCGCCTTGACGGTGAGCGACTCGGCGAGCGGCTGGACTGCGCCGCCGAGGAAGATCCGCGCGCCGACGGGCATCATGGGCATCTTGGCGGGGTTGGCCTCGATGTCGAAGTAGCTGGTGGGCGCCTCGCGCTCGAACTGGGCGGAGTGGGAGTAGGCGAACATGAAGACGGCGTCCCAGTCCTGGAGGGCGGCGAAGGTGGCGATGAGCGGGATCGTCTCGGCCTGCCAGTCGTTGGGGTGGCCGTGGTTGTACTCGGTGACGGTGAACGGTTTGCCGGCGGCGCGGATGGCGGCGAGTTTCCAGAGGGTCGCGCCGGCGGGGTTGTCGACCATGGCCTTGTTGTCGATCAGCCAGTTGCGCGGGTCCCAGCCCTTGCCGGGGAAGCGGGGGTGATCCCAGTAGGCGTGGGCGTCGACGAAATCCATCCTTGTCTGGCTCAGCGTGCCGAGCGGGCCGATGCCGATCGAGCCGGTGATCGGGGCCTGCACCTTCAGGTCATCGCGGAGGAAGTTCCGCATGTCGACCCAGTAGGCCTCGTCCGTCTGATGAAGGAAGGTGAACCAGTCCGCCTTGCGGGAGGCGGTGACCGAATCGCCGGGCTTGTGGGTGGCGACGGGAACCGACCCGGCGGCGGCCGCGATGGGCGATTCGTCCGCCTGCAATCCTTCCTGACCGCCTTCGCGCAATTGGATGTCCGAGAGCGTGACGACGCCGGTGGATTGGCCGACGGTGAATGAGATGCGGGCGTTGTCATCGTCCTCGGTGGCGGTGAACCCGAAGCGGTAGGGCTTGGCGCCGGTGGTGAGGGACGGTTGGGCGATCAGGCCGAGATTCTGCCAGGGGGCGTGGGCCTGGCTGGCGCCGAGGCCGATCTTGCGGGGCTTGTCGCCATGTGCGGTGAAGGTGAGTGTGTAGAACTTGCCCTTTTCGAGCTTGAGCTTGGGGTGGCCGTACTGGGCGTTCCAGTCGTTGGGGCCGGTCTTGGTGACGTCGAGGGTGATGGTGGGGCCGTCGCGCTTGGGGGTCATGGCCGCGCCGCCGTGCGCTTCGGGCGCCCACGTTCCGGCGAGGAGGTTCGTCGCGCCGAGCGGCTGCGCGCCTTCGGCCCATGCCGCCGCCAGCTTCTCTCGAGTCTCGTATTTTTTGGCGAGCCACTTGTTCCACAGGCCGTTGAGCATGCCGGCGTAGGGCTCGGGGAGCTTGGCGATCGCCTGTTCACCGCCCCAGAGGAAGAGCGTGTCCTCGTTGTTGATCTCGACCATGCAGACGGCCGGCTCGCTGGCGTAGGAATTGCCCGTGTACTTGTTCACGTGGGACATCATGTCGCGCGCGAACCGCTTGTTGGCGGCGATGATCTCGGGGTGAAAAATGTCGACGATCTTGTCGTAGGACTCGGGGAGTTTGTCGGCGTTCTCGAAGTTGTGGGCCTTGGACCAGTGGCGCGAGACGTGGAGGTTGATGTTCGAGTACACGCCGTGCTTCTTGAGGGCGGCGATGAAATAGTCGAGGCGGTCCATGGCCTCTTCGGACAAAGTCTCGAACTTCGCGTCTGCGAACAGGCCGTTGGGGAACCGCTGGTTGTCCATGTGATGGAAGCGGACGGCGTTGACGCCGAAGTGGGCGAGGCGGGCGGCGACGCGGTCGGCCTGCTCGTGCGTCGGGAAGTTGGCGGAAAAGGCGAGGTTGACGCCCCAGAACTTGATGCGCTTGTCGCCGGTGTAGAAGTGCGCGCCCTTGACGACGACGGGCCCGAGCCGGCCGGCGGGTTTGTCGAGCAGAGGGGCGGCGTCGAACGCGCCGATCGGATCGGGCGTCCAGGTCATGGGGAAGTCGGCGAGGTCGGACGCCTTGGGCGGGGCGGGGAGGTCGGCCGAGGCGGTGACGGAGGCGAGGAACGCGGCGGTGATGAGGAGGCGGAGGGCCATGGGGGGATTGTAGTGGAAATGGACGGCGTGCGGAGGCGGCGGCGAACGCACGCGCACGCGGGCGATGATTTTTGAAGCGACCGTGAGTTGGGCGAGAGGGCAGGGAACGCAAGTGGTTGTAAAAAATGGAATTGTATTGATCGTCGGGTCGTCGACAACCGGTACAAACCGGTACTTTTCGGTACTTATCGAGGGTCTGGCGGGCGGGCAAAGGTCGGCGGTTTTGGGGCGCGCCGTCGGCACCGTTCGCGGGTTGTAAAAGGGCGGTCGATCTATCCTTACGGGGGGTGTCCCGTGTGCGCGGTGACGGGCGCGCACGGAGGGGCTGTGGCAGCCCGCAGGAGGGGAAGAATTTCGGCGATTGTCCTGGCAGGGGGTAGCGCGCGGGTCGCTACCGACGTGAGCGGTCAGATGAGCGAGAGGAAGGCGTCGACGAGGGCGGGCACGGCGGTTGGCGGGGCCGCCATAAGCTGGACGACGGCGTGGCGCTGGCGGGCCCTCTCGTCGGCCGTCAGGTACTCGAGCGGCGAACGCCCGGCGACCCGCGCGAGGAGGCAGGCGAGCGTGTGGCGGACGGCGAATGGTTCGAGCGCGCGGAAGGGTGAGGGGCCGAGGGCGGCGGTGTAGGCGGACCAGTATCGGTGGGCGGCGGTGCGGAAGGCGGCGCGGTGGGGGCGGAGGTGGTGGGCTTTGGAGAGAAGGTGGGTGAGGGAGAAGCCGAGGTCGAAGGCGGGGTCTCCGAAGTGGATGACCTCGTGGTCGAGGAGGATCAATTGGCCGGCGCTGATGAGGACGTTCTTCGGGCTGTAGTCGCCGTGGACGAGCGAGAGTTGGCGGGCGCGAGTGTCGGCGACGAGGGCGTGGAGGAAGTCGGCGGCCTCGGGCACGCTTGCGGCGGCGTAGAGGTAGTAGGGCTCAAGGCGGAGGGATTCGAAGAAGGAGCGGTCGGCGAAAACGCGCGAGAGCTCGTCGCGCCGGTCGTGGCCGGCGCGGTGGATCGTCGCGAGTAGGCGGGCGAACTGGGCGATGTGGTCGGGGTCGACGTGGCCGGCGAGGAGAACGGATTTGAAGTTGTCGTGGGGTTTGGGGACGGCCTGCATGGCGAGCAGGTAGCGGTCAGGGTCTTCGAAGATCAGCGGGGTGATGGAACCGGGTGGGCAGATGTCGGCGAGGTGGCGGATGCCCAGGGCCTCGCGCTCGATGCGGCGCGGGTCGGCGTGCCACTCGACGGCGACGCGAAGCTGGGGGAGGGCCTGTTTCAGGACCCAGGAGTCGCCGGTCGGTCGTTCGACGAGGACGGTCTTGTTGGAGACGCCGCCGGCGAGGGTGGTGAGGGCGGGGGATTCGGCGGGGGCGATGCGGGCGGTGGTGCGGAGGTACGCGAGGAGGGCGGGGTGGGATTCAATGTCGAGCATGGGGGGCGGTTTCCGGGTGCCATGCCCTCGCGAGCCGCGGACGCACAGGCTTCGCGGAGACCCGTGGTCGGCTCGCGTGGGCATGCCCCAGATGCGTTCGATCCGAAACGAGCGCCTCTGGGGCATGCCCACGCACCGCGATGACCGCCACGCGCGAAGGGCGCTGCTCGGCGCGGTGCGAGGGCATGGCACCCGAACTTCCGCGACCGCGCACTTCGACTCCGTCCCGCGACAAGTCGCTGGGCTCCCTCAAACGATCGCGCGCGTCCTACCGCTTCACGCCCATCAGGTGTTCCAGGACCGCCATTTCGAGGGCTTCGTAGTCGCGCGCTGCGACCATCTGCTTCTCGGCCGCGGCGTCCCAGGTGCGGACCTTTTCGACGAGGTGCAGGAAGATCCGCCGGCTGTTCTCCAAGTGCCGCAGGGCGTGCTCGGGCTTGCTTGTGCGCATGGCCTTGGTGTCGAAGGCGACCATGCCGATGCTGGAGAAGTTGGCGGCTTCCAACACGCGGACCTGGTTCCAGGCGACGCGGAGGTTGGCGGCGCCGAAGGCCTTGTCCTGGTCGTATTTCAGGCCGTTCTGGTCGTTGAGGTGAACGGACCAAAGCTTGTTCATCGAGAGGGCGAAGGCCATGTCGTCGGACGGGTCGAGGCCGGCGAGCAGCGAGTGGGCGGTCTCGATCAGGCCGCCGACGCGCGTGGGGTCGGTGCTGCGCTCGGCGAGCGCGAGGGCGTGCCCGATCGTCGGGATGTAGGCCTGGTCCATCGGCTCGTTGGGCTTGGGCTCGATGGCGATGCGGATGGTGTTGTCGTGGGCGAGGATCTGGTTGATGCCGTCGAGCAGCCACTTGTGGGCCTCGATGGCGGGCTTGGCCTCGCGGGCGTAGGTGCCCTCGCGCGCGAGCCAGAGGACGAGGATGTCGGTGCCCATCAGGCGGCAGATGTCGGCGGTGCGCTTGGAGCGCTCGATCGCCCACTTGCGGTTGGCGGGGTCGTTGTTGGTGAAGGCGCCGTCGATCGTGCGGGCGTCTTCCCACAGGCGCGGGGCGGCGAGCTCGGTCACGAGGCCTTCGCCCTCGAGCGCCTTGCGCATCTGGTTGCACTCGCGCTCGATCTGCGGCCACTGCTTTTCTTCGATGCTGGGGACGATGTCGTCGTCGTGGAACATGACGGCGTCGAACCCGAGGCGCTTGAACGTCTTGAGCTTTTCGCCCCACGGGATGCTCGCGCGGACCGGCGGGCCGAACGGGTCGGCGCCCTCGGAGATGTTCCACGGGCCGAACGAGAACTTGTACGACGACGGTTGCGCGGGCATGCGGGTCGGGCTCCTTCGGGGATGGGTGGTCGTGACACTGGGAGGGTAACACGGGGGACGTGGCGCGTCCAAAGGGGGGAGTGGATCGCGGGGGGCGGACTCGGTCACTGAAGTGACCAAGCCTCGCGTTAGGACAGTGCGGCGCTCACTGTCACCTCGACGTACTTGCTCGTCGGTTGGTTCGAGATCGCCGCGGTGCTGCCGAGGGGGACGAGGGGATTCCCCTCCGGGTAGTACGTCGCGCAGCATCCGCCGGGGATCGCGTACACGACGACGGCGAACCCGCGCGCCTCGCGGCGCTCGTTGTTGAAGTGGCTGGTGATGTCGACGAGTTGGCCGGCGGAGAGGCCGCGGTCGGCGGCGTCGCGCTTGTTCATGAAGATGACGCGGCGGCCGTTGTGGACGCCGCGGTAGCGGTCGTCGAGGCCGTAGATCGTGGTGTTGAACTGGTCGTGCGAGCGGAGGGTCATCATGACGAGCCGGCCGGGCGGGAGCGTGCGCTCGGGCAGGGGGTTGACGGTGAAGTTGGCGCGGCCGGTGTCGGTGAGGTAGCGATTCTCGCGCGCGGCGTTGGGCAGGTGGAAGCCACCGGGCTGGCGGACCCGGCGGTTGTAGTCTTCGCAGCCGGGGATCGTGCGGGCGATGGCGTCGCGGATTCGGTCGTAGTCGGCGGACCAGTCGAGCCAGGGGACGGTCGTGCGCGCGCCGAGCGTGGCCGCGGCGAGTTGGCAGACGATCGCGACTTCGCTCTTGAGCAGGGGGCCGGCGGGTTCGAAGCGGCCGCGACTCGATTCGACGACGCCCATTGAGTTTTCGGTCGTGACGAACTGTTCGCCAGAGGCCTGGCGGTCGATCTCGGTTCGGCCGAGGCACGGGAGGATGAGCGACTCGCGGCCGGTGACCAGGTCGGAGCGGTTGAGCTTGGTGCCGACGCGGACGGTGAGGTCCGTGCGCGAGAGGGCCTGGGCGAGGAGGTGTGTGTCGGGCCCGGCGGAGAGGAAGTTCCCGCCGAGTTGTACGAACAGGCGGACTTGGCCGTCGTGCATGGCGCGGATGGTTTCGACGGCGTCGAGGCCGTCGTGGCGGGGTGGGTCGAAAGCGAAGTTGGCCGCCAGCGCGTCGAGGAACTGCGGGCGGGGGCGCTCCCAGATGCCCATTGTGCGGTCGCCCTGGACGTTGGAGTGACCGCGGACGGGGCAGGTACCGGCGCCGGGCTTGCCGATGCTGCCCCGGAGGAGCAGGAGGTTGACGATCTCCTGGATCGTTTCGACGGCGTTGGGCTGCTGGGTCAGGCCCATGGCCCAGCAGGCGATGATGCGGTCGTGGGCGGCCAGGATTTCGGCGGCGGCGCGGATCTGTGCGCGCGGGATGCCGCATTGCTCGACGATGGTGTTCCACGGGATCTCGCGGGCGGCGGCGAGCATCGTGTCTACGCCGTGCGTGTGTTCGCGGACGAAGGGCCAGTCGATCGCGCCGCCCGGCCGCTCGTCCTCGATCGCGATGATCTCCTTGATCAGGCCCTTGAGCAGGGCGATGTCGCCGCCGACTTTGACGGGCAGGAACAGATCGGCGAGTGGCGTGGCCTTGCCGAGCATGCCGAGGGGTTCCTGCGGGTTCATAAAGCCGAGCAGGCCGGCCTCGGGCAGCGGGTTCACGGCGATGATTTTGGCGCCGCCCCGCTTGGCGCGCTGTAGCGTCGTCAGCATGCGCGGGTGGTTCGTGCCGGGGTTTTGGCCGAGGATCAGGATGACCTGGGCCTGCTCGAAGTCGGCGAGTGTGACCGAGCCTTTGCCGATGCCGAGCGTGGCCGAGAGAGCGGCGCCGCTGGACTCGTGACAGAGGTTGGAGCAATCGGGCAGATTGTTGGTCCCGAACTGGCGGACGAAGAGTTGGTAAGAGAAGGCGGCCTCGTTGCTGGCGCGGCCGGAGGTGTAGAAGGCGGCGGCGTCGGGCGAGGGGAGGGCGTTGAGGTGCTTCGCGATGAGGGCGAAGGCGTCGTCCCACGAGATCGGCGCGTAATGGGTGGCGCCGGCGCGGAGGACCATCGGGTGCGTCAGCCGGCCTTGTTGTTCGAGCCAGTAGTCGGACTTTTCGGAAAGTTCGGCGACGGAGTGGCGGGCGAAGAAGTCGGGGCCGCAGCGGCGCTTGTCGAGCTCGTGGCCGATCGCCTTGGCGCCGTTCTCGCAGAACTCGGCGACGGAGCGGTCGCCGTCGGGCTCGGGCCAGGCGCAGCTCATGCAGTCGATGCCGCCCTTTTGGTTCAGGAGGGAGAGGGCGTAGGCGCCGCGGAGGGGCCCGGCCTTGCGGAAGACGTAGTGCGCCGCCTTGAGAACCCCGGGGAGTCCGGCGGATTTGTCTTTGGGTGGGCCGACGCGCAGGCGGGCGGTATCGGTGGGGGATTCGGCGCTGACGGGACCGTGGCCTGGCTGCGCCGAATCAACCTTTGCTGCGTCAATGCGTTCGTGCTCGGTCACGTCAACGCTTTCTCAAATGCGAGGCGGTTTGGTAACCGTCATCACGGGGTACTCCGAAGGATCTAGCGCCGAGCTCCGAGGATCGTTCGACGCTGGCGAGCGGGCCTGGCAGTTCGAGGCTGGATTCCTTCGCAGGCTCAGGACAGGCTCTTCGCTGCGCTCAGGATGACGGCAGGGCCTCCCCGCAGTCCTCACCGGATCATCCGCATCTCGCCGAAATTCGGCACCACGCTGGGCGAGCCTTTGAACGGCTTGTAACCCGCGGGCCAGTAGACGAAGAACGCGCGGCCGAGCATGAAGCGTTCGGGCACGCGGCCGTCCTCGACCTTCAGATCCTCGTCCGGCAGGTCGATCTTCCTCGTCCACATCCGGGCGTCCGAACTTCGATCGGAGTTGTCGCCCATCACGAAATACTCTCCCGCGCCCAGTTCGATCCCGCGCGGCGGCGCGCCGTGCAACCTCGGGGGCGTGTAATACACGTCCCGCCACAAACTCACGTGCGACAGCACCGCCCGTTGCCGCTCGGCCGAGATCGACACCCGGGCCCGGTCGTACTCCGACTCTGTCGGCTGCGGGCCGTACCGCCGTAACAGGTCCGTCACGTCGGGCGCGTACTGGTCGGAGGTCGTCTGGAAGATGACGCGGTCGTTCAGCCGCACGATCACCTGATAGTCCGCGATCGAGAACTCGACCTGCACTGGGCCGCTCGCGTCCGCCGGCTTGAAAGACTCGGCCGGCGGGATCGTCACGTCCGCGCGGCGCGGGACGCGGTGCGTCAGCCGCGCGCCGTCCTTCGTCAACTCGATCTCAAACTCCTGCCCGTGCTTGGTCAGGCGCGCCTTGAGCGGGCCGTCGCCCTCGCGCCGGTCGTAGAAGAAGCGCAGGCGGAAGTCGCTTACCGCATACTGCCCGTGGTACTGGCCGTGCGGGTCGTTGTACGAGAGCCAGTCCGTCCCATAGCGGCCCGACCGGTCGGCCTTGAAATCGAACTTCAGGCCGCCGCCGCCCGTCAGGTTGTCGAACGCCAGGTCCTTCGACATCGTCCGTTCGCCCCGGTCCCAGCCGGCCCCGCCGTCGGCGACCCACGGGTAGTGCCAGTTGTCGGTCTCGCGCTCGTTGTGCAGCGGGCGGTAGTCGTTGTCGAACACCAGTCGCCACATCGCGTCCTGGGCGTAGCGCGGCTTGGGCTGGATTTGCCAGCCGTACAAGGGATCGCCCAGTTCCTTCACCTTCTTCGCGTCGTCGTCCGACCGGGCGTACACGTCCCCGTCGAGCACCATGACCTGTTCCCTGGGCAGGCCGACCAGTCGCTTGATGTAGTTCACGACGTACGGCGCTTCCCCCTGGGGCGTGTCCGGCGTCTTGAAGACGACCACATCCCAGCGCCGCGGAGACGAGATCCACGGGATGTACAGGTACTTCAGGACCAGGATTCGGTCGCCGTAGCGGATCGGGGGGTTCGTCGCGTCCGCCGGGTCGACCGGGAACTTGCAGTTCTGGCAACTCGGCGAATAGACCTTGTTCTTGCCGGACGTGTCGGGCCCCGCGAACGCCGGCGGGTCGGTATCCCCCGTCGTGGCGGGCCGCTCCCACCCCACGTCGAACGTGTACCCGCACTCCCTGCACGTCCAGCGCATGTGCGCGCCGGCGAGCGTCGGGGCCATCGACCCGGTCGGGATCACGAAGGCCTCGACCACGAATGCGCGGAACACGAACGCCAGGATGAACGCGATCAGGATGGACTCGACGGTTTCCTTGACGCCCTTGGCGGCGGATTCGACGGGCGGGGGGGGAGGGGTCGGGTCTGCCGCTTGAGGGCTTCCGGTGTCGGTCGTCAGATCGACGTGATCCGCGGACGGATCGGGAACCGGCGCCGGTTCGACGAAGTCGTGTTGTTCCGGGAGTGGGCCCCCTTGCGACTTCCAGTCCTCGTCCGCTTTGCGCTGGTCCATGCGCCCGTCATCCTAAACGAACGCTTGACGGGGAGATAGGCGCGGGTTCGTGCCTCGACGATTCGTGCATCACTGAAGTGAGCACGCCGGCGGATTACATCCGCACGATCGAGCTACCGTGACGTTCGAGCATCGCCTTGACCTCGTCCACACCCATCCCTTTCGCGCCGATGATGCAGAAGAGGCCTTCGCCCTTGGCGAACCCCGCGATGGCCGTGCCGGCGACGACCTTGTCGTACCGCGCGCCCTCCGCGCCCGACCCGAGGAGCTTGGACGGCAGCGAGACGAGCAGGATGCTCTGGTCGCCCTTTGTGTAGTACAGCTGGGCCGCGTCGTACCCGCCGATCTTGCGGACCGCCGCCCCGCCGAACGCCCAGCCTTCGGCCTTCAGGTCCGGCGCGAACACGCCGCGGGAGATCTCGGTGCTCAGTGTCTTGACTTGGTCGAGGGCGGTGACGGTGTCGGGGGTGGCATTTCCGGACTCGCGCTGCTCGCGGGCCGCCACCATCTGGCCGTAGAACTCGTCCGACAGCGCGGTTTGCGAGTCGTACTTCGTCGGCTGGTTCATGGTGTACAACTGGTACCCAAGGAACCCGAAGCCGACGAGCAGCACCGCCGCGACCATTACCTTGTACCCCGCGCTCTGCCGAAACCCGATTCGGCCGGCGACGTCCGCCGAGGCGGGCATGCGGGCGACGGTTTGGGCGGCGTCACCCTTCGCCATCGCCGCGATTTTTTCGCGGAGCGAGGCGGGGGCTTTCAGGGACGTGCCCGGCAGGGCCCGGCGGAGCGCCGCCTTCAGGGCCGGGTCGTCGAAGGGTGGAACGGTTCCGTCTGACATAAATCACACGCGGGGGGCGGTCGGAATCCCGGACAAACCGCGATCCTCACGGGGGACAACCCTAAACAGGGCATGTCTATTCCCGCGACCTCGGAATTCGTCCTTCCCTCTGAGCGTAATCCTTCAGCTGGTTCGAAAGCTTGCCCCGTGCCCGGTGGAGGCGACTCATAACGGTGCCGATCGGCACGTCCAGCGCGTCGGCGATCTCCTTATACGAAAGCTCTTCGATCGCCCACAAGTGGAGCACCGTACGATACTCCTCGCCCAGCCCCTCGAACGCTTGCTTCAGTTGGTCGTCCATCCCCTCCAGCGCGTTGGCGGGCAGCGGCTCGATGCTGACCGCGGCGACGTCGAGTTGCTCGTCCTCCATCGCCTTGGGCTGCTTTTTCTCCCGCATTCCCCGGCTGACGTTCAGGTTGTGCATGATCCGGAGCAGCCACGGGCGGATGCCGAACGCTTCGAGATTGAAGCTGTCGGCCGACCGGAATGCGCGGAGGTAGGTCTCCTGCACCAGGTCCTCGGCGGCGTGGTCGGAGCGCACCATCCGCCGGGCGACGCGGTAGAGCACGTCCATCTGCTCCATCGCGAGAGTTTGGAATTGGTCGGCTGGCAATTTCATGCGCGGGGGCGAGATGATAAGGGCGAAAGACATGAGTGAAAACCCCCGGACGATAGGATTGTGACAACCCGGTCGGTCGGGCGCGCGTCGGGACATGCCCTGAATAGGGTGTGCGCGGGCCCGTGTGGGTAGCGATTTGGCGTCGACGGACGAGCCCCCTACGATCCGGCCCTATGTTGATTCTGCCGGAGACGAAGGGCCTGGTGTTCGACTGCGACGGGACGATCGCGGACACGATGCCGCTGCACTACCGATGCTGGGTGGCCGCGCTCGGCCGGCATCAGGTCGAGTTCCCCGAGGCGATGTTTTACGAGATGGCGGGGATCCCGAGCGCGCGGATCATCGAGGTCCTCAACGAGCGCCACGGGCACGCGATGCCGGTGCAGGTGACGGCGGATTACAAGGAAGACCTGTTCCTCGAACTGCTCCCTCAGGTGAAGCCGATCGAGCCGGTCGTGCGGATCATTGAGCAGTACGCGGGCAAGCTCCCGATGGCCGTCGCGACCGGCGGGACGCGCGCGGTCTGCACGAAGACGCTGGCGGCGCTGGGCGTGCTGCACCACTTCAAGGCGATCGTGACGGCGGACGATGTGGCGCACGGGAAGCCGGCGCCCGACATCTTCGTCGAGGCGGCCAGGCGGCTGGGCCTGGCGCCGGGCGAGTGCGTGGCGTTCGAGGACGCCGATTTGGGCGTGCAGGCGGCGACCGGGGCGGGGATGAAGGTCGTGGACGTGCGGTCGGATTTCTAGGCGGCGTTCTCGTCAGTCGCTAAGCCGCAAGCGGCGGGCGGCTCGCGCTTCTCGAACGAGGTTCACGTGGCTTGGATCTGGTTACTGCTCGCGGGGATCTGCGAAGTGTTCTGGGCGATCGGTCTGAAGAAGACCGAGGGCCTGACGCGCTTCCTGACGGACCCGTCGAAGGTGTGGGTCACGACGTGGACGGTCGCGCTGATGATCCTGAGCTTCGTGCTGCTGGCGCAGGCGATGCGGACGCTCCCGCTGGGGACGGCGTACGCGATCTGGACGGGAATCGGCGCGGTCGGGACCGTCGTCTACGGGATGGTCGTTCTCGGCGAGCCGCGCGACGCGTTGCGCCTGCTGTGCCTGACGATGATCGTCGCGGGGATCGTGGGGTTGAAGCTGTTCGGGACCAAGTGATCGCCGCGTTTACGACCGCATGTACTCCGACCCCTTGTACCACTCGATCCAGCGCTTCAGGCCCTCTTCGAAGAACACCTTGGGCTTGTAGCCGATCACCTTTTCGGCGAGCGAGCAGTCGGCCCAGGAGTCCTTGACGTCGCCGACGCGGGGCGGGGCGTACGTCGGCTTGACGTTGGCTCCGACGAATTGATTCGACAGGCGGACGATGTCGTTGACGGACACGCGCTGGCCGCAGGCGACGTTGACGACCTGGCCGGCGACGCCTTTGACCGAGGCGGCGAGGAGGTTGGCCTCGACGACGTTGTCGATGTAGCAGAAGTCGCGGGTCTGCTCGCCGTCGCCGTAGATCGTCGGCGAGATGCCCTTGACCACGCGCGAGACGATCGCGGGAATGGCGGCGCCGTACAGGCTCTTGGGGTCCTGGTGGGGGCCGAAGACGTTGAAGTAGCGGAGGGAGATCGTCTCCATGCCGTGGAGCTTGGCGTAGACGCTCAGGTAAAGCTCGCCGACGTACTTGGCGACGGCGTACGGGCTGATCGGCGTGGGGATCTGGTCTTCGCGCTTGGGGAGTTCGGGCTGGTCGCCGTAGGCGCTGGAGGAGGCGGCGTAGACGATTCGGCGGACGCCGAGCTTGCGCGCGGCTTCGAGAACCTTCAGGGTGCCGGTGGCGTCAATTTCCTGATATTCGAGGGGCTGCTCGACGGACTGGGGAACTGACGCCCAGGCGCCGTGGTGAAAAATCACGTCGACACCGCCGACGGCCTTTTCGAGGGCGCGGTCGTCGAGGATCGAGCCCTCGACGAACTCGACGCCGGCGCCGATCTCGGTGAGCCGGGTGCGCGAGCCGCGCGATAAATCGTCCAGAACCCGCACGTTACACCCGCGGGCGAGGAGCGTGCGGGCGATGTGGTGGCCGATAAATCCGGCCCCACCGGTCACGAGCGCGGTTCGGAAAGGGAGCGTCATAGGGGCTCGCATGATAGCGGGATCGGGCTGCATTCTCTAATTCGGTCGGTACAGTGGTCCGAAGGACGCGTGTACCGGCCTGTTGCTGGCTATCGCATCTGTCGGTGGGATCGGGCCGGGGATTGAGCGTGGCGCGCCGGTTGGGAGAACCCAAGGCTGTCCATATGGATTGGCTGATCGACCTGATGAACTGGTTCGCGGGCAAGCCGGCCGACGGCGGGATGGGCTATCACGCGCTCAAGTCCTGCATGCGGTACGACACGCCGTGGATCGTGATCACGGTCGGGTTGGACCTGGCGGTGGCGGCGGGGTACGTCCTGATCGCACGGCACTGGCACGTGAATCAAAAGGCGCTGCGAAACCCGCGCGCGCGACGCGCGCTGGGACGGATGAAGAACATCTTCATCTTCTGCGGGATCTGCGGGTACGCGTTCATCCCGATCAAGATGTTCTGGCCTGCGTGGCGGTTGTACGACTGCTTCATGGCGGTGCTCGTTTACTACACCTGGCGGTACGCATTGGACTCCCGGAACCTGTCGGTCGTGTACGGCGAATTGAACCGGTCCGACGAACTGGCGGCGGACCTGGAGAAGAGCCGCGAGGAGTCGCGCCGCAAGACGTACTTCCTGAACGCGGTCAGCCACGACCTGCGCACGCCGCTGAACGGGCTGTCGTTGCAGGTCGACCTGGCCGCGCTCACGCTGGACGCGGGGGACGCGACGGCGGCGAAGAAGGCGCTGGTCGAGGCCCGGCAGAGCGTGGAGGCGACGGCCCGGCTGGTCAGTCACTTCCTCGAGATCGCGCACCTCGACTGGGATCAGGACAAGTTCGCCCCGACCACGTTCGGGCTGACGGAAACGGTGCGCCGGGCGGCGGAGCGGTCGGCGGACGACGCGGCGGCCAAGGGGCTTACGCTGACGGTGACGGGCGACGACGGGCTCGGGGTGCACACGGACCAGCTCAAATTGGAGCGGATCGTCGGCCAACTGGTTTCAAACGGGGTGAAGTTTACGGTCCGGGGGGGCGTGCAGGTGGACGTGCGGTTGGCGGGCAGTGACCTGACGATCGACGTGACCGACACGGGCGTGGGGATCAGCCCGGCGGACCAGGCGCGGATGTTCGAAGAGTTCTTCCAGGGGCACAACGCGGCCCGCGACCACAGCCGCGGCGTCGGCCTCGGGCTCGCGGTCGCCAAGCGGCTGGCGGATCAGCTCAAAATGGAGCTGCGGGTGGCGAGCGAGCCGGGTAAGGGCAGCAGGTTTTCGCTCGTCATCGGGTGCGGCCGAATCGTAGAATCTGGGAATGGGAACGGTATCGACGGATCGGCCGGTGGCGACGTCGCGGTGGCGGCAAGATCGGCCGTCGCTGGCGCGGGAAATCACGGAGCATCCTATGAGCCTCAAGGGGAGTCGGCCCCGTTTATTACTGGTCGAGGATGACCGGGCGACGTACACGGCGCTCCGGGGCATCCTGAACCTTCGGGGCTGGGATGTGCGCGTGGCCACGAGCATCTCCGACGCGCGGGATGCGCTGGCCGAGCGCGTCGACGCGGTGATTTTGGACCTGATGCTGCCCGACGGGGCGGGCGAGGGGCTGATCGCCGACGTGCGGGCGCGGTTTCCCGAGATCCCGCTGGCCATCACCACGGGCCTGGGCGAAGGGGAGCGGATCGACGCGGTCGAGCGGATGGGCGTCACGGCGGTCCTGCGCAAGCCGATCACGCTGGCGGAGTTGCTGAAGGTGATCGGCGGGGCGTGAGGGGGGCTACAGTCGGCCTTGGGCACTTTTCCTCCCGCGCGACTTCAGGATTCTGACTCGAACGTCCGATAAGCTCCGAGGCCTTTTTCCCCGGGCGTGCCCCGGGGGCTCGGAGCATTCATGGTCAACGGCGGCAAACGGCGCACGGTCATCGTCACGGGCGCGGCGGGGTTCATCGGGTCGCACACGGCCCAGGCCCTGATCGGGCGCGGGTACCGCGTGATCGGGGTCGACAACTTCTGCGACTTCTACGCGCGGTCGTGGAAGGAGGAGAACCTCCGGGCCGTCGAGCGCGAGGCGGGCAGGGGGGTCGAGCTCGAGGAGATGGACATCACGGACGGCCCGCGCGTGCGGCGGCTCATCGAGACGGTCAAGCCCGAGGGGATCATCCACCTGGCGGCGATGGCGGGCGTGCGCCCGTCGATCGAGCGGCCGGTGTATTACGCGCAGGTCAATCTGGAGGGGACGACGAATTTGCTCGCGGCCGCGGCCGACGCGAAGGTGTCGAAGTTCGCGTTCGCGTCGAGCTCGAGCGTGTACGGGAATAACCCCAAGGTGCCGTTCGCCGAGACGGACGACGTCGGCGAGCCGATCAGCCCGTACGCGGCGACGAAGCGGGCGGGTGAACTCCTCTGCCACACGTTCTGGCATTTGTACAAGATGCCGGTGAGCTGCCTGCGGTTCTTCACGGTCTTCGGCCCGCGGCAGCGGCCCGACCTGGCGATCCACAAGTTCGCCCGATTGATCCACTGGGGCAAGACGATCCCGGTGTTCGGCGACGGGTCGACGAGCCGGGATTACACGTTCGTGGACGACATCGTCGCGGGCATCCTGGCGGCGTACGACCGGAACGCGGGGTACCGGATCTACAACCTGGGCGGGAGCGACCCGGTCCGCCTCGACACGCTGATCGCCGGGATCGAGAAGGCGATGGGCAAGTCGGGGGTCATCGACCGGCGGCCCGCGCAGCCGGGGGATGTGGAGCGGACGTTCGCGGACGTGTCGCGGAGCGCGGCGGAGCTGGGGTACGCGCCGAAGGTCAGATTGCAGGAGGGGCTGGCGCGGTTCGCCGCGTGGTTGAAGCGGAACATCGAGTTGTACCGGTTGCCCGGGGAGCCCGAGCCGGTGCGCGAGCGGGTGCTGGAGTTGTCGATCGCGCCGGACGTGCGCGGCGAGCGGCGCCTGCGCGCGGTCGGATAACGACGAACGACGCGCCGCGTGGCGCGTCGTTCTCGTTTTCGGACTCCCGGTATCGGTCTCATCGCTGCCCGACCAGCTGCATCTCCGAGGTCTGCGTGCTCTGCAGGCCGGCGGTGGCGGTCGTGTGGCGGATCAAGGTCTGCAGGCCGGACTGCGTGTCGTAGCCGATCTCGGCGGTTTCCATCGGGCCCTGGACGGTGAACATGGCCAGATTGTTCTGCACGCCGACGAACGTCGTTCGGAAGCGGAGGAAGGGGTCCTCGTCGATCACCTGGTTGGGGCGGAGTTTGGCGATGGCGGCCGGGGGCACCCACGCGCCGACGCCGAACGCGGACGAGTAGACCTGGCGGTCGGACGAGTCCTGGGGGATGCCGACGCCGACGTCGCGGCGGCTGGCGCCCTCGAGGAGCACGACGCCCTCGGCGATCGGGGTGAAGGTGGCGGTGCGCTGTTGGGCGAAGGCGTGGGCCATCGGGGCGCCCGGGAGGTTCTGCCCGTAGCGGCCGGTGTATTGGAGTTGGCGGCGCTGGGCGAAGAACGCGGGAGCGGGCTCGTTGGCCCACGGGATGTTGCGCTCGCGGACGCCGACGAACCGGTAGTTGTGCGACTGGATCGCGCCGGCGGCGGCGCCGACCTGCCCGGGGCCGACGGGGACGGCGACGCCCGCGCCGCGGTCGGCAGTGGTGGCGGACAGGAGCAGGCCGGACTCGCGGTCGTAGACCTGGCTGGCGTAGTTGCGGTCGGAGAACTGCATGACGGCCAGTGCCTTGTAGACCTTGGCTTCGGTGCGGTACTCGACGTGGTTGGCCTGGTACCCGGGCTCGCGGCCCTGGGCGATCTGGGCGAGGCGCGCGGGGTGGATCCAGAATTGGTCGAAGTTGTTCGCGTTTCCGAGGAGGGCATTCGCGCCGCTGCTGGTGACGACGTTGCGCTGGAGGTCGGTGACGATGTACTTGCTCGCGTTACCGGCGACGAGCTTGGGCGTGGCGGCGACCATGTCGATCGCGAGGTAGGAGACGGTGCCGGCGTTGTTGTTCTGCTTCCAGTTGAGCCCATTGCCGAAGGCGTTGGGAACGAGGTGCCAGGGGACGTTGTGGACGGTCGACTCGCTCTGGTAGTACATGAGGCGCGAGCCGGGGCGGAGGAAGGCGGGGAGCTGGGCGGCGGCGGGGGCGGGCTCGCCCGGAACTTGGCCACCGACGATGGGGCCTACGGCGCCGCCGTTGGGGGTGAGCTGCGGGCCTTCGAGGGGGTTGACGATGGGCGGGGTGGCGGGACCACCGGTGTCGAGCGGGTTGACCTGGGCGGCGGCGGGGAGGGCGAGGAGGGTGACGAGGGAGAGGCGGGCGAACATGGGAGGCTCCGGGTGTGCGGGGAGGATGCAATCTATCGCGGGGTTGGCGGGATCACTACGAAAATGCGGGTGACGGGGGAGTTACGGGGGTGGGGTGGGAATCTGGCGGCGACATTTCCGGGTGCCATGCCCTCGCGAGCCGCCAGAGAGGTTGGTACGCGCAACGGGGCTGTCGGCTCGCGTGGGCATGCCCCAGAGGCGTTCGGTCTCCAAGGGAGGGGAGTCGGTTGTCGTATCGAGGTTGAGAGCTTCTGGGGCATGCCCACGCACCGCGATGACCGTTGTGCGAGAAAGGAGGTCCTTGGCGCGGTGCGAGGGCATGGCACCCGGACCGGGGCGATCGGCGGTTATGCCGCGAGCAGGTCGGCGGCCGCGTCGATCGGGAGGGAGCGGAAGAGGATGGCCGTCCCGTCGGCGGTGGTGCGGATGCGGCTGAACCAGCGGAGGTTGATCACGTTGGCGAGTTCGCGGGTGAGCAGGGCGGGGCCGGCATTGGCGTGCGCGCCGGCCGGCAACCTATTCTCGAAGGCGAGCGCTCGCGACCTCACGGCCGTGAGGAGCTTGCCGCGGTAGACGCACTGGATGACGTCGACGATCTCGCCGGTCGTGATCTCCTCGAGGTTGGGGAGCAGGCGGCGGAGGAGGAAGAGGGCGGGGCGCTTGACGTCGTCTGGGAGGCGCAGGGTGTCGAGGTGCGCGGCGGCGGCGATCAGGATGCGCTCGATCGTGCCGGGGGCGACGCGGGCGGTGAAGCGGGCGGCGGGGCCGGCGCCGTGGGCGACCTGCTTGACGCGGTCGGGCGTGCCGAGCGAGCAGTCGATGCGGAGCGGCACCAGGCCGATGCGCTCGAGCCAG
>DATHXE010000218.1:0-3131 GCA_035459845.1 Tepidisphaeraceae bacterium
TGTGCAGAACCCGATGCTGTGGGGGACGTAACACGGATGCAAGGACGGGACGCGTTGTTTCTCCTCCGCTTTACACCTGTGGGACTTTGGGAATCACTGATGATGTCGAATCCGCACCCCCTTCATGGCGCTCCGGTCACCCCCTCGACCCCCGTGTCGAGCTCGGTGTTCGCTGAGCTTCTCGCCAACCCGGCCCTCGGAGCCCGTCGCATGAGCGTGGCCGCCGGCACCGTCCTTTACGAGCCCCACTCGGGCGCGCACAACCTGTACTTCATCCACCGCGGCCAGATCCGCACCTACCACCCGGGCGAGGACGACTACGGCCGCCTGATCGACATCCTCGGCCCCGACCACTGGTTCGGTGAGGCCGCACTCGCCAAGGCCACGCAGTACGGCGAGCAGGCCGTCGCGGTCGTGCCGTCGGTCGTCTCCGAAGTGTCCGCCGAGCGATTCCTGTCGTTCGTCATGCACTCGCCCAAGGCCGCGATGGAGCTCTACCGCCAGCTCGCCCAGAAGCTCACCACCGCCCGCGAAGACGCAGCCGGCCTGATCTTCGACGACTGCCACAACCGCCTGCTCAAGGCGCTGGTCCGCTTCAGCCGGTCCGCCGCCGCCCAGCCGCACGGCGACGGCGTCGTCCTCCGCATCACCCACGAGCAGCTCGCCCAGGCGATCGGCGTCGCCCGCGAGACCGTCTCGCTGGCCCTGACCCAACTCCGCCAGCAGAACCTGCTCCGCACCGGCCGAAACCAGCTCATGTTCAACCCCGAACAGATCAAGGCCTGCTGCCGCCCCGCCCGCAAGCTCGGGCAGGTCGGGTAACCCAAACCGGCGATCGAGAGACGCGTCCCGACGAGCGAGAGAGTGCAAGAAGGCCCACGGCGATCCCGTGGGCTTTCTTCTTGCGCCGCGCCCGAGAGCCCCCTGACATGACAAGTGCGGGTTCCCCTGGATGGGCTCAGGCGTCGCCGATTGAGCCAGCTCATTCTCGATCGAAAGCCTATTGATCTCAACTAGTTACGATCGAATTGAAGTGGCCGCCTGTCCTCCACGACAGGTGTCGCAATTTCGCCTCTAAAATCATATTGTGTGCCGCGTTATCCGCGTGGTATCTTAGTTGGCGGAGAGAGTGCGTACCCGCTCGATTGTTCGCCGGAGGCTGAGCCGATGACCGCGCAGATGTACCGATGGGGCCGTATCGCAGTCTTGGGCTTGGCGGGCGCGGCGATGGCCGGGTCGGCCGGCGCGGCGATCGTCATCACTGACGGGTTTGAAGCCGCCACTCACCCCACGGGGTTCCGCTCCGTCGCCACCGCACCGGGCGTCCCCTTCTGGGCGACCAAGTCCACGAACGGCACGGCATCCCTCGTCGCCGACGGGACCTTCGGCAGCCAGGCCCTGACCGTCACCAGCACGACGGCTACGAACTACCCCGTCGTCGCGCCGTTCGGCGGGTTCTCGACCCTCACGAACGTCGGCGACACGGTCAACCTCAGCTTCAAGTTCCGCTTCACGAATCAGGGAACCGCCACCCCGAGCAACGCGAACTTCCGCTTCGGGATCGAGGGCTCGCAGGGCACCTTCGTCACCGCCGACGGCCAGACCGCCACCAGCGACGACGACAAGGGGTTTTACGTCCAGATCGGTGACACCGCCCAGGCGACGAACAACCTCTTCTACCAGGAAAACGGGGGCACCACCTCGATCCTCAGCGGCGGCGACCGGACGATCGTCACCGCCAGCAACACCGTCGCGGGGCTGGCGGACAACGCGATCCACACCGCCAGCTTCACGCTCACCCGCAACGCGGGCACGATCGGCCTGTCGCTCTCGATCGACGGCGGGGCGGCCGTGACCGGTACATCGTCCAACGCCTCGATCGCGAGCTTCGACGAGATCGCGTTCTCCAACGGGTTCGCCACCACCTCGATGAACTTCGCGATCGACGACGTCTCGGTCACGGCGACGAACTTCGCCGTCCCCGAGCCCGCGACCGCCGGCCTGATCGCCCTCGGCGCGGTCGGCGCCCTGGCCCGCCGCCGGCGCTGAACGCGGATTTCGAAAGAGAATCGAACAGGGCCCACGTCGCGATCGGCGCCGTGGGCTTTCTTGTTTCCCGAACGGGAGGGCGAGGCGCCTACAGTGTGGGGTTTGACCGACCGCTTCTCACGTCACCCGGAGTCTCGTCCGATGCCCCACCTGTTCTCCCCGATCCGCCTCCGCGACCTCGAGATCCGCAACCGCGTCTGGGTCTCGCCGATGTGCATGTACTCGTCGGACGACGGCATGCCGACCGACTGGCACATGACCCACCTGGGCTCGCGCGCGGTCGGCGGCGCGGGGATGGTCATGGTCGAGGCGACCGCCGTCACGCCCGAGGGCCGCATCTCGCCCTGGGATTCGGGCATCTGGGCCAACAAGCACGTCGGCGGGTTCGCGCCGATCACCGCTTTTCTGAAGAAGCACGGCGCGACGCCCGCGATCCAGCTGGCCCACGCCGGCCGAAAGGCGTCGACCGACGCCCCCTGGCGCGGCGGCAAACCCCTGCGCGTCGGCGACCACCCGCTCGCCTGGGAACCCGTCGCGCCCAGTCCGATCCCGTTCGACGACGACCACGCGACCCCGCGCGAGATGACGCCGCGCGACATCGACCAGCTCGTCGCCGACTTCGTCGCCGCGACGCGCCGGGCGCTGGCCGCGGGCTTCGAGGTCGTCGAGGTGCACGCGGCGCACGGGTACCTGCTGCACGAGTTTCTCTCGCCCCTGTCGAACAAGCGCACCGATGACTACGGCGGGCCCCTGGAGAATCGCATGCGCGCGGTGCTCCGGGTGTCCGACGCCGTGCGCAAGGAGTGGCCCGCCAAGTGGCCCGTCCTCGTGCGCATCTCCGCCACCGACTGGGCCGACGGCGGGTGGGATTTGCCCCAGTCGATCGAGCTTTCCAAGCGCCTCAGGGCGATCGGCATCGACCTGATCGACTGCTCGAGCGGCGCGCTCGTCCCGCGCGTCAAGATCCCGATCGGCCCCGGGTATCAGGTGCCGTTCGCCGAAACGATCCGCCGCGAGGCCCTGATCGCGACGGGGGCGGTCGGCATGATCACCGAACCGCAGCAGGCCAACGACATCATCGA
>DATHXE010000219.1:0-6072 GCA_035459845.1 Tepidisphaeraceae bacterium
GATGGTGACGGTCAGGGAGAACTTGCCGCTGGTCAGCTTGATCGTGCTGCCGGCGGTGGTGGAGAGGGCCGTGGTCGTGTTGGTGACGGGGTCGTAGTAGTACGGGACGCCGAGCTCGTCGAAGGCGATGGTGGTCTTGCCCTCGAAGGAGACGGTGTCGAGGGTGACGTCGGTCAGGCCGGCGGTGCCGCCGGTGCCGAACGTGGCGACGTAGCTGGACGCCTTGGTGAGCGGGTGGGCGACGGGGACCAGGGGCGTGACGGACGTGACGATCTGGTAGCTGCGCGGGGTGTTGGTCGTGTTGAAAACGACGTAATGCTTGGACTGGGTGGTGATGGCGCGGTTCTGGGCGTACATCAGGTCGGCCATGAGGATCCGCGAGGCGGCGGAAACCTTGAGGTCGTCGCGGTCGCCGATGCTGGGGACGATGACGGCGGCGGCGATGCCGAGGATGACCACGCAGACGAGGATCTCGACGAGCGTGAAGGCGCGGCGCGGGGGGTGCGCGGGCGCGTGGATGGGTGCGCGGGCGTTCATAGGGTCACCGGTGGGATCGGCGCGGGAGTCGCTAAGCCGCAAGCGGCGCCTCAGCGCGCCTTGGGCTCGACGACGCGGACCTCGAGCTTGCCGGACTCGAGGTAGGTGGCGAGCTTGTCGAGCTTGGCGTTGACCTGGCGGAGCTCGTCGATCATGGCGTTGCGCTGGCCGCCGGCGTCGGGGATCTGGGCGTGCGCGGGGGTGACCGCCGACGGGAGGCCGATCCACTGGCCCAGGAGCATCACGGACTGGAGGACCAGGACGACGGTGAGCAGCTTGGTCGAGGCGGGGGTCTTGGGCGACATGGCGATTCTCCTGTGTGCGGTGCGGTTCGTTCGGTTGCCGGAGCGGCACGGCTCGGACGGAGCCTCGCCCTCCCGGCCTGATTACCATCCGATACATCCGGCCGGTCAGTTAGCCCAATTCAACACGGTAATGCTGGTCGGGGGCGGCGGGCGGGTCAGGTTAATCCAGAAGGACGGGACGGACGCTTTGGCGCGGTTGTAGGTGATGGTGGTCGGGACGCCGGCGTCGAGGGCGGTGCCGTCGTAGGCGAGCAGCGCGCCCGTGACGTTGAACTGGCAGCCGGTGCCGGTGGTGCCGGACCTGGTGACCTTGCCGCCGATCCAGGCGAGGCCGGAGACGTCGAGGACGCCGCCGTCGGCGATGTAGACGACGTCGGAATCGCAGACGAGGGCGGCGACGGCGGGCGTCCCGGTCTGGCCGGTGATCGCGTTGCCGGTGCCCTTGATGCGGAGCTTGGCGGGGGTGTTGAGGACGAGGGTGCCGTTGATCTTGACGTTGCCGTTGAAGGTGACGTCGGACGAGTAGTAGTAGACGCCGGCGGGGTTGAGCAGGGTCGGGCCGAGCGTGACGTTGGTCAGGTTGTTGCTCGGGAGCAGGGCGCGCGTGCCGACCTTGCTGTTGAACGTGTAGGCGATGGAATAGTGGTTCGCCTGGATCCGCGACGGGAGCGGGGTGACGAGCAGCGACGTGAGCGACTTGACGATGGTGGCGATGCCGTAGTTGCTGGCGGTCCCGCCGTACAGGACGCCGTTGATCGTGCCGTTATTGGTAACGGTGGACGGGGCGTAGACGTCGCCGGTGACGGTGACGTTGGCGGGGAGCACCGGCGACCCGGTCGGTCCGAATGCCAGCGCGTAGCCGAAGTAGTTGGCCTCGACGGTCGCGACGAGCGTGCGGGTGATCGAGCCGGCGGTCGCGTTGGCGATGCCGGTGGCGGTGATCTCCCACTTGTTCGTGCCGGCGCCCTTGACCTGGAGGTGGAACTTGCCGTCGACCGAGCTCCCGAGCGTCTCGTTGGTCTCGTTATAGGTGCCCATGGCGGCGATGGTCGCGGGGCACTTGGTGTTGTCGACGTTCTGGACGTAGTACAGGCCCTTGTTCATCGCCGACTCGGCGAGCGCGTCGGCCTGGACGACGGTGGTCTGGCCGGCGGACGCGGTCGCCTGGAGGGTGCTGTTGGACAGGACCGCCATCGCCATGACCGAGGCGGTGGCGACGAGGGCGGTGACCATGACGAGCGAGACGCCGCGCCGACGGCGTGGGCGGGCGAAGATTGCGATAGGGGTGGTCATCAGTTGGGCTTGGCGGCGGCGCGCTGGGCGCAGGAGCCGTAGAACAGGAGGGTGCCCTCGGGCCGGGCCACCTTGAGCGTGAACTCGATCAGCGGGCGCCCGCCGGTCGTCTGGGCGGGCATGTTGAACGCGACGGCGGGGACGGCCTCGGTCAGGACCGCCCTGCTGACGAACGAGAGCTGCTTGAAGTTGGTCGGGCTCGACGCGTCCGTCATGTCGAACGTGGTCGCGGTGACGCCGGCGGCGGTCCGCTGGATCGTCGTCATCGACGCGGCGGCGATCGGCTCGTACAGGTAGAGCCGCTTGGTCGTCGCGTCGTGCTCGATCAGGGCCATCTCCCCGAGCTGGCAGACGCCGTCGGCGGTCGCGTTCCAGTTGTCGGCCTTCCAGTAGAAGATCGCGGCGGCCCTGGCGGGCGTGGTGGTGATCGAGCCCGAGGCGTACTGGAACACGTAGCGGGACGCGCGGAGGCGCTGCTCGATGCGCGAGACGGTGACGGACGCCGTGAGGCCGGCACCCTGCGTGCCCCCGCTAACGGCCCACGCGGACGCGACCGCGTGCCACGTCGAGGCGAGCGCGGCCATGACCATCGACGTGATGACCAGGCCGATCGACAGCTCGGCGACCGTCAGGCCGTGGCGGCGACGGCGACGGTCGCGGCCGGAAGATGGCACGGTCGTCGGCATGGGGTCAGGAGGTGGACGTGACGCGCGACCGGGTGAGCAGGCGGACGAGTTTGACGCTTTGGGCGCCGGGGGTTCGCACGGTGACGGTGACGACGCCGTAATCGCCCGACGCGGCGGCCGAACCGGCGGTGGTCGTGCGGTACTCGACGGTGACGGTGCGCGTGTACCCGGCCGGGACGGCGACGCGCGTGCCGTCGACGGCGGTGAGGGTGGCGGACGCGTCGGTGTACCCGTGGTAGTCGTTGGCCGAGTCGTAGAGGGCGCGGGAGGACTCGCCGGCGTCGGGGCCGAGCGTGTACGAAGTGTTGGCGTTGTCGAGGAGCGGCTTGGAGGTGATCTCCTCCATGAGCTGGCGGGCGAGGACGGTCGCGGTCGCGGTCTCGCGGGACTGCTCGGCCTGGAGGCTGGCGGCGGTGAGCGGGCCGGCGATCCCGATCACGGCGACCGCGAGGACGACCGAGGCGGTGAGCGACTCGGCGATGCTGAAGCCCGGGCGGCGGCGCGGCGAACAAACGAGGCGGGGCGCCGGCCCGTTCGGGCCGCCGTCACAGTCGTCCCGGAGGCGCCGGTGGTCAGTACTGCATGTAGGACATCCCATTATTGTCCACCAGGTCGGAGTTGGCGATCAGTTCCTGGGTCTGCGGCTTGAAGATCCAGCCGTACGTGGGGCCCTGGTAGGTGGTGGGCATGGGCTGGCCGTTGCCGATCACCATGACCTTGGTCTGGCTGTTGAGCGGGTTGGCCGGCATCTTCTGGAGGTACGGCCCGAGCGGGTAGGCGGCGTTGGGGTTGACGACGGCGGCGCCGGCCTCGTTCGTGTGCTGGGTCATCTGGGCGACGAACGTGTCGGCGGACGGGGTCGACGCCGTGCCCGACGGGTACCCGGGCGCGACGTCGCGGTGCTGGGCCTTGTAGACGACGATCTGCGTGCGGAGGTAGCGGAGGTCGTCCTTGAGCGTGTTCTCGCGGGCGACGTGGGACGCGTTGGAGAACTGGGGGATGACGATCGCGGCGAGGATGCCCAGGATGACGACGACGATCAGGATCTCGATCAGCGTGAACCCGGGGCGGCGGTGGCGGCGGCGGGCGCGGGGGGGAGCGGCCGGGGCTCCGTCGGGCGCGGGTGTGTCGGTGGTGGGTGTCATCGGCCTTCCTCTGCTCCCCTTTGTCGGCGATCGGCGGGGCTCGATTTAACGTCCGGCCCCGTGATCGATCGCGAGTCGTTTCAAGACCGCCGGGCGGCTGACGACGCCGCCCGGCGGGGTGTGTGTGCGTTCGGGCCAGTCGGTCCGGCTCGATTACTTGATCGTGCCGGTCGACTCGTCGTAGTAGTACTGGCTGTCCTGGTTGGTCGCCCAGACCTTGCCGTTGGTCGTGTTGATCACGAACCCGCTGCCGGCGGTCACGGTGGACGTGGCGATGTTCGCCGGGTCGGCGGTCACGACGACCATGCCGGTCTTCTGGTTGAGCGAGTTCACCGGGGCCTGCTGGAGGTAGGGCCCGAAGTCCTTGCCCGAGGCCGCCTGCGTGTCGCCGTTCACGTCGGTCTGGGCGGTCATCTGCTCCCAGACCTTGTTGGCGAAGTCGGGCAGGTTGTCGTTGTGCTGCAGCTTGTACAGCTCGATCTGCGACCGGACCGTCTGCAGCTGGCTCGTCAGGCTGTTCTTGCGGGCGTCGGTCGACGCGCTGGTGAACTGCGGGATGACGATCGCGGCCAGGATGCCGAGGATGATCACGACGATCAGGATTTCGACGAGCGTGAAGCCCTTGCGGTTCGTGCGGAGGGTGCGAATGGCGGACATGGTCTGAGACTCCTGTGAGGGACTGTGGTTTTTCCGTTCGTGCCGGTCGCGATCCGTTTGACACGGGGTCGTGCGATCCGGCGGACAACTGAGACGTCGAAACGTGCAACCCGAGGCGGCCGGTCGGACCGGCGTGGAACCGGGGCCGACGCGAAAGGTCGATTGCGATCCGTAAGGTGATGGGCGGGGGTCGTGAAAACGTCTGGCCCGTGTCACCCGCACGCCGTTCGGGCCACAAGGGTCCGCCGCGTGCCGCGCTGTCTCTCTCCTTTCTCCGTCGGCTACTTCCACGCCAGGCACCAGTGTTTGCACACCGGCGAGCCGCCCGGAACACTGCCACACCGGAGCGTCCGGCCGCCCGCGCACGCCGTGAGGCGTATGGGGGTTAACCGGGCTCCGTCATCCTGCTCATCGGCGACGCCGGTGAGGGACTTAACGAGGCCGCCCGATCCGTGTCGGCGCGCCCCGCATACGCGGGGCGCGCCGGACGGAACGATCAGGAGGAGGAATCCACAGGCTCAGACCGATAAGACGTGCGACGGCGAAGGCGGGGGTCAACCGCCGTCCCCGCGTCGACCTTGCGGCCGCGCGGGGCGTGCGGCGGAAACCGGTCTCCCGCGGACGGCAGGCCCGTCCGCGAAATTCCGACTCCGCCGCCCCTGCCACACCGAGCCAAGGCGGCACGATGCGACCGGGCGCGAGTCTCCTTTCGGCAACGCCCTCGATCCTGTTCCGAACCGTCCAACCACAAGCCCTTGCGGGCCGCGGGAGCCGACGAACGGGAGGACCGGGCGCTTTGCGCATCACACCGGCAGCGTCATACGGACCGCTGCCGGCACGAGCCGATTTCCGGTCGCCCGGAAACCAGCGCCGCCTTACGGCGGCTTAGCCTTTATCGAGGATTCTCCAACTCCCCGCCCCGGCGTGTTGCTCGCCGGGGCGGACGAAGGTGATTTACGATTCGCGGGAGGGGTGGGCAAATCGGGGGAAGGATTCCGGGGGGAGGTCCGGTAATGCGGTGCCGCGCGCGTCCGCACCTGGGGGGGACGCGTATCGCGAGGACCGATGTAGAACGAACGCGCCGACCAGGGCACGCGCACGTTGCAAGTCGGGGCCCCCGTCAGAGTTGCCGCCGCGGTGGCGCGCGCGGGATGCCCCCGCGGCGCGGACGGGGTCCCCCCCACGACGTTACTTCTTTTCGAGATACCCCCGCACCGCGCGCGTGTGCACGACGACCAGCACGACCAGCGGGAACGCCAGCCCGGCGATCGTCAGCACGACCGACGTCGTCGCCATCGACTCGAGCGAGCGGAGTTGGAAGAGGCCGAACGGCGAGTTGGCCGCGTCGATCTCGTCCAGCGATTTGGCGACCTTGAGCGCCGCCCACACGCCCACGCCGGCCGTGACGAGCTTCAGGATCGCCCAGGTCACGTACGCCCGGCGGGTCCA
>DATHXE010000220.1:0-10782 GCA_035459845.1 Tepidisphaeraceae bacterium
ATCCAAGGCGACGCTCGACCTGTACGGGTGCGACCCGAGCAAGCCGAGCTTCGCGCGGGCGTGCCTGCTCGCCCGGCGGATGGTCGAGCGTGGCGTGCGGTTCATCAACATCTATCACGAGGGGTGGGATGCGCATTCCGACGTGTCGGGGAACACGAAGAAGAACGCCGGAGCGACCGACCGGGCGGCGGCGGCGCTGGTGCAGGACCTCAAGGCTCGGGGCATGCTGGACGAGACGCTGGTGATCTGGGGCGGGGAGTTCGGGCGCACGCCGATGGTCGAGACGAATGCGGCGCTCGGCCGCAGCCAAGGGCGAGACCACCACCCCAACGCGTACACGATGTGGATGGCGGGCGGCGGGTTCAAGGCCGGCATCACGCACGGCCAGACGGACGACCTGGGCTTCCACGTGGTCGACAAGCCGGTGCACGTGCACGACCTTCAGGCGACGATTTTGCACTGCCTAGGGCTGGACCACGAGCGGCTCACGTACCGGTATCAGGGGCGGGATTTCCGGCTGACCGACGTCCACGGGCACGTTGTGAAGGACGTGCTCGCGTGAGAATTGAGCCGCGGAGCGGCGGCAAAAAGTTGCCCGGGGCGTGAGCCCTGGGTTGGTCATCGCAGAACAGGGAAGAGCCCCGAAGGGGCGGCAGATGCGAGGCGTTTTGATCGCCTTCTGCCGCCCCTTCGGGGCTTTGCTCATGACATCGCTCGTAATCCCAGGGCTTACGCCCCGGGCTACTTTTTGTCGCCCCTTCGGGGCTGTTCGCCCGCATCCGGGCGCGACGTCGGACCTGTAGCCGGGGTCGCGTTGACCTTCACCTGCACGCCCGTCGCCAGGCGCGTCGCGCCGGACGTGACCAGGCGCTCGTCGCCCTTCAGGCCGGACGTGATCTCGATCAAATTCGCGTCGTCGGGGTGCGGGTCGCCGGCGCCCACGCGGACCTCGGTCGCCTTGTCGTCGGCCCCGATTTTGAAGACCTTCGACACGCCCGCGAACACGATCACGGCCGACTTGGGCGCGAAAACAACTTTCGGATCTGTTCGCGTTTCGATCGCCGCCTTCGCGAACGACCCGGGCTTGAGCTTTCGCTCGTCATTGGGGATCAAGATCTCGATCCCGAACGTGCGGTTGTTCTCCTCGACTTGCGGGTTGACGCGGGTGACCTGGCCGACGAACTCGACGCCGGGCCAGGCGTCGACGGTCGCCGTCGCGCGCTGGCCGATCGCGATCTGTCCGACGAACCGCTCGGGCACGCGGGCGCGGAGCTTGATCCGGCTGTCGTCCACCAGTCGGAAGCAGGGGGTGATCTCGCGCACGAGCTCGCCCTCGTTCACGTAGCGGTGCGTGACGCGGTAGACGCGCTTGGGCGCCGGCGCGGCGTCGGACGACTGGAGCGACGGACTGGGGGCGAGGTCCTTCGGGTCGGCGGGGCTGGGCGCGCGGGTGGTCGCGTCGGCCAGGCGCTGGGTGGCGATGTCGAGGTCGCCCTTGAACGCCCACGCCTCGGCGAGCGTGGCGGCGGCGGCGAGCGCGGTCACGTCGTACTCGCTCCGGGCCACCCGCAGCGCGGTCTTCAGGTCGGCGTACCGCTCCTCCGAGATCAGCGGCGGCTTGGCCTCGAACAGCTTCTGGTTGCGGTTGAGCCGCTCCTGCGCGTTCTCGGCCTCGACCTTCGCCTTCACGACCGACGGCACGTTGGCGAGCACCTTGTCCGGGTCGTAGCCCGGCGGCGGGAGTTCCTTCAGGCCGATCTTCGCCAGGGTCTGCTCCATCGCGAGCTTCGCCTTGGCGACGTTGAGCTGGTAGTCGTTGGGCTTGAGCTGGACGAGCGGCTCGCCCGGCTGGACGGCGTCGCCGATGTCCTTGTACAGCTTGATGATCCGCCCTGGAACCTTGGCGGAGACGACCGTCTCCTCGTCGGCGAAGAGGGTGCCGACCACGTCGACGGTGCGCTTCACGTCGTGCACGACGGCCGGGGAGACGGTGACGGGGAACGTCGTCGGCCGCTTGTCCGCGGCGCCGTCCTTCGCCTCGACCTTCTTCTCGCACCCGGTGACCGCGATCGCGCCACCGACGACGAGCGAGGCGGCGAGCAGGGGGGTTGCGAACCGGCGGACGGTCCACGTACGGTCGGCTGATGTCGTCATGCGGCACTCTCTACACGCGAACGCGCGGTGCGTGGTGAAGTTCCCTCGGCCACGATCCGTATCCCTTGAGTGGCCGCGGGCGGCAGCCCACGGCCAACCCCCAAGCCCAGGCCGTCAGATTCCGGACGGGCGCAATCCCTCGCGCGAATCTTCGTGCGACCCGCTAACGATTGACCGCGCCGCCGGTACGTCTACAATACTGACGAGTCGGTATTGAATGATAGACGAGCCCGGCCCTGCGGGGCAACCCCGGCGCGAGCCCGGATCCCGAAGTCACATGCAGCGACCCGACGAGAAAAAGCGCCAGCAGATCGTGCGGGCGGCGGCGCGGCTGTTCGCGACGCGCCCGTTCCACAAGGTCAAGCTGGACGACGTCGCCGCCGCCGCCGCGGTCGGAAAGGGGACGCTCTACGTCTACTTTCAGTCGAAAGACGACCTGTATTACTCGCTGATTTACGAGGGGTTTGCGCAACTGGTCGACCGCTTGGCCGCCCAGTTTTCCGACGCCGAGCCCGCCCCGCGCGAGGGCCTGCGGACGCTGTGCCGGGAGGTCGTCGGGTTCGGGTTCGCCAACCCGCACTTTTTCGAATTGATCCGCGCCGCCGGGGGGACGATGCGGCACCCGCGGTGGGAGGGCAAGCGGCGCGATCTGGTCGAGCTGATCGAGCGGACGATCCGCCGCGGCGTCGCGGCCGGCGACTTCGACGACCCCCATCCGGAGATCACCGCCGTCTGCATCCCGGGGCTGATCCGCTCGATCATGCTGTACGCGCCCAAGACGGACCGGGACGAGGACGTGGTCGCGGGGCAGATCGTGCGGTGGGTCGAGCGGGGCGTGGGCGCGGTGGCCGACACAGCCGGCGTGACGAGGCGGCGCGTCGCGCCGTCGCGGGGCAAGACGACGGCGCGGCGGCCAACGTTGGCGAGCGGGAGGAACGGGCGATGAGGATTGGCGGCGGACGAGGACTACGGGGACGGGTGATCGCCCTGCGCCGGTGCGGTGCGGCGCTCGCCGTCGCGTGCGCACTGGCGATGTTGGCAGGGTGCGCCGTCGATCAGAAGGCCGAGGTCGCCAAGTACCGGTCGATCCTCGACATCGACTCGGGCGGGCCGGTCGAGCGGCCGGCGGCCGGGGAGCCGCTGACCCTCGTCCACGCGCTGCGGCTGGCGAACCAGGACAACGAGCGGCTGGCGATCGCGGGCGAAGATTTCGTGCAGGCGTGGGCCGAGAAGGACCGCGCGTTCGCCAGCTTCCTTCCGACGATCTCGGTCGGGCCCAATTACAACGTCGTCGACAATTCCGACGCCCCCCGGCAGACCGTCACCGACACCAGCGGCCAGGCCCGCCCGGTCGGCGCCAGCGGCGGGTACAAACAGGTCGGCAGCACGCTCCGGCGGTTCGAAGCCCCGGTCAACGCTTCGGCGAACCTGTTCCGCGGATTCGGCGACCTCGCCTCGTTCGAGGCGGCCGTCCAGAACATCGAACTCCGCCGGCAGTTGCTGCTGGACGCGCGGTCGACGCTCCTGCTGCAGGTCGCGGACATGTACTACCAGGTCCTGCGGTTCGAGCGCGGGGTCGCAGTGTTGCGGCAGTCGCTCCAGGCTCAGACCGAGCGCGTGCGCGACGCGCGGACGCGCCTCGACGCCGGCATCGGCAGCACGCTCGAGATGGCCCAGAGCCAGGCCCAGGAGGCGTCGACCCGCGCCCGGCTGGTGCTCGCGCAGGGGTCGGTCACGAGTGCTCGCACGCTGCTCGCATTCCTGATCGGGACGAGCGGGACGATCACCGGCCCGTTGCGCGACGACTACGACATCCCCACCGACGTCGGCCCGGTCGAGTCGATCGTCCAACTCGGGTGGGACCGCCGCGAAGACCTGCGGGCGGCGGTGGCGGCGGTGGCCGCGGCGCGGTCCAACGTCGACGCGGCGATCGCCGAGTACTACCCCACCGTCACGCTCAACATCAACGCGTTCCTGGTCCGCGAGAATTTCGAGACCGCCAGCAAGTGGAACGCGCTGTTGTCGATCAACCTGCCGCTGTTCACCGGCGGGATCATCGAGGCCGACGTCCGCCGGGCGTGGTCGCGCCTCCGCCAGGCGGCGATGGAGGAGTCGCTGCTCCGCCGGCAGATCGAGCAGGAGATCCGCACGCGGTACGAAGATCTTCGCACGAGCCGGGCGAGCCTGGCGGAGTTGCAGGCGCAGATCCGGGCGGCGGCCGAGGCGTTCCGCCAGTCCCGCGCCGGGCTGGCCGCCGGCACCGCGATTACACTTGATGTGTTGACCTCACAGGACGTCCTGCTCCAGGCCCAGCTCGAGGAGGCCAACGAAGAGTTCGTCGGGAAGTTCCGATACCTGGACCTGTTGCGGGCGAGCGGCGGGCTGACCCTGAACGAGGTCCGCCGGGCGACGACCCGTCCGACGACCCGGCCCGCGACCCCGTAAATGGCGGGATTCGTGTCAAACGACCGCGAACGTGACGAGACTGTTAGGAGTAGAACGATCGGGGGACACGACGAGTCTTGTAAGCTGACGTACACACCATGCAGAAGCTGGCCGAAATCTGTATCCGCCGCCCGGTCTTCGCGACCATGCTGATCCTGTCGCTGGTCGTGATCGGCGTCGCCGGGTACTTCAAGCTGGGCGTCGACCGCGTGCCGAGCGTCGACCTGCCCACGCTCTTCATTCGTACTTCTCTGCCCGGCGCGTCGCCGGAAACCGTTGAGACCGAGGTCAGCCAGCGGATCGAAGAGGTCGTCAACACGGTCGAGGGGCTGGAGGAGCTGCGGTCGATCTCGTCGCAGGGGCAGTCGTTCGTCATCGCGACGTTCAAGCTGAGCCGGAACATCGACGTCGCCGCCCAGGACGTCCGCGACCGGGTGAGCTCGGTCATGCGGCAGTTGCCCGAGGACATCGATCCGCCCGTCGTCCAAAAGCGGAACAACGACGACGACCCGGTCATGAGCATCGCCGTGTACGGCCCGCGGACGCGGCGCGAACTGACCGAGTACGCCGAGCGCGTGATCAAGGAGCGGCTCGAGCGGTCGGTGGGGGTGGGCGAGGTGCAGGTGATGGGCGGGACGCGCCGGGCGATCAACGTCTGGGTGGACCCGGACAAGCTGGTCGGGTTCAACCTGCCGGTGACGGCCGTCCGCGATGCGATCGTCCGCCAGAACGCCGACGTGCCGGGCGGCAACGTGACCGGCTCCGTCCGCGAGCAGCAACTGCGGACGATGGGCAAGTTGACGGACGCCAAGGACTTCAACGACCTGGTCGTCAAGACGGTCGCGGGCCAGCCGATCCGCGTGAAGGACGTCGGGTATGCGGAGGACGGCACGAAGGAACTGCGGAGCGTCGCGCGCCTGTGGAAGCGCGAGAAGGACTCCGACAAGGCCGAGCCGCTGACCACGGTCAGCCTCGACATCAAGCGGCAGAGCGGGGCGAACTCGGTCGAGGTGGTGGAAGGGGTCAAGGCGCAGCTGAAGAAGATCGAGGACGAGCTCCCGGCGGACGTGAAGATCGAGGTGATCCGCGACCAGAGCACGTACATCTACGAGGCGCTGCACGAGATCAACGTCCACCTGTGGGCGGGCAGCGGTCTGGCGTGCCTGGTCGTGCTGGCGTTCATGCGGAACTGGCGGAGCACGCTGATCGCGGCCGTCGCGATCCCGGCGTCGGTCGTGTCGACGTTCGGCATGATGTGGGCGCTGGATTTCACGCTGAACAGCGTGACGATGCTCGCGCTGGTGCTGATGGTGGGCGTGGTGATCGACGACGCGATCGTCGTGCTGGAGAACATCTTCCGGTTCATCGAGGAGAAGGGGATGGCCCCCCTCGACGCGGCCCGGGAGGCGACGCGCGAGATCGGCCTGGCGGTCCTGGCGACCACGCTGTCGCTGGTGATCATCTTCATCCCGGTCAGCTTCATGAGCTCGATCTCCGGGCGGTTTTTGTACCAGTTCGGCATCACGGCCGCGGTCGCAGTGATGGTATCGCTCCTGGTCAGCTTCACCCTCACGCCGATGATGAGCGCGCGGATGCTGAAGGCGGCCGTGAGGAAGAATGCGGAGGGGGAAAAGCCGTGTGATGGTGGGATGTTAGGATCGGGCGATGGGGTGTCGTCGGTCGGGAGCTCAACGGCCGCCGACCATCACACCACCCCACCATCCCACCATCACTCCGCTCACGCCGGCGCCTCGCGCACCGGTTTTTACTACTACATCGACGCGGCCTACACGCGCATGCTCAAGTGGAGCATGGCCCTGCGGTGGGGCGTGGCGGCGGTCGCCCTGGTCGTCATGTGGACGGCGGTCCCGCTGTACGGGGCGGTCAAGCAGGAGTGGATCCCGAGCGACGTCGACGAGGCCGAGTTCCAGATTAACGTGACCGCCCCCGAGGGCACCGCGCCCGAGTCGATGGACCAGGCGATGCGCGTGATCGAGCAGGAGATCATGCAGGTCCGCGGCGTCCGCCTGCTGTTGTCCGGCGGCGGGTTCGGGCTCGGCGCCGCCAATTCGGCCCGCCTGCACGTCTCGATCGCCCCGCACGAGGAGCGCACGTGGTCGCTGGGGCGGATGGTCTACTGGCTCGTGCGACTCCAGCCCGGCAAGGCGTTCGAGGGCAACTACGCGCAGCGCGACGTCATGACCGACGTCCGCAAGCGGCTGGCCAAGTACCGAGACGTCCGCCCGCAGATCCGCAACTACTCCGCGTTCAGCCTGGGCGGGTCGCCGGTCGACATCGACTTCCAGATCCGCGGGCCGGACCTGGTCGAGCTCGACCGGTACGCCAACCAGCTCCGCGACATGATCAAGTCGGGCAAGATCGAGGGCATCGTCGACGCCGACACGACGCTTAAGCTCGACAAGCCCGAACTGCAGATCGTGCCCGACCGCCAGCGGGCCGCGCAGCTCGGCGTGGACATGCGGGCGATCGGCTCGGCGCTGGGCATCATGGTCGGGGGCGACGATCAGGTCACCCGGTTCCACGACGACGACGTGAACGACGACTACGACGTCCAGATCCGCCTGGTCCAGGGCAAGCGCAACGCGGAGGCCGACATCCAGCGGCTCTACGTCCCGCGCGACAACGGCGAACTCGTGGCGCTTTCGAACGTGGCCACGATCAAGCGCGGCCTGACCGCGGGCCGGATCGACCGGGGGGACCGCGAGCGGATGGTCGCCGTCCGCGCGGGCGTCGCCCCCAACTTCGCGCTGGGCGACCGCATCGAGGCGCTGAAGAAGGCCGCCGAGGAGCTGCGCATGCCGTCGGCCTACACGACGTCGGTCGCCGGCAAGGGCAAGGAACTCGAGCGGACGTTCGGCGAGTTCCTGACCGCGTTCATGCTCTCGGTCGTGTTCATGTACATCATCCTGGCGATGAACTACGAGAGCCTGGTCCACCCGCTGACGATCCTGCTCTCGCTCCCGCTCACCGTCCCGTTCGCGCTGCTCTCGCTGCAACTGACACAGGGCACGCTCAACCTGTACAGCGCGCTGGGCATCCTCGTGCTGTTCGGCGTCGTCAAGAAGAACTCGATCTTGCAGATCGACCACATGAACCACCTGCGGGCTGAGGGCATGCCCCGCGCGATGGCGATCATCGAAGGAAATCGCGACCGTCTCCGCCCGATCCTCATGACGACGCTCGCGCTGGTGGCGGGCATGCTCCCGCTTGCGATCGGCACCGGGCCCGGGTCGGAAGAGCGGCGCGCCGTCGCCGTCGTCGTCATCGGCGGGCAGTCGTTGTCTTTGCTGCTCACCCTGTTGGTGACCCCGGTCGCCTACAGCTTCTTCGACGACATCGGCAACCTGGTCCGCCGGCGGAAGACGCCGACGCTGCCCGGCGACACGGGCGCGGCGCCGCCGGTCGCGGTGGTCGAGCCGGGGGTGCCGGTCGCGGCCGAGCCTGCGCCCGATCCGGGGTTGGAGGACAACCGTCCGAAGCGGCGGCGGAAGCCGATGCCGGTATAGGGTGGGCTCCGCCCACCGTGTCGCGCGACTCGCGTGGAGTTCGAAAACTTCTACGTGAAGCGGTGGGCAGAGCCCACCCTACGAGGCCCGCTATTCCGCCCACTCCCCGTTGAACACTTCTGTCGCAGGCCCCGTCATGTAGACGTTGTTGTCGGCCTCGCGCCACTCGAGCGTCAAGTCGCCGCCCGGGAGGTGGGCCAGGACCGTCCGATTCGTCCGCCCGGTGAGCACGCCCGCGACGGCGACCGCGCACGCGCCCGTCCCGCAGGCCAGGGTGATGCCGCTGCCCCGTTCCCAGGTCCGCATGATCACCTCGTCGCGCGACACGATTTGCACCCAGTGCACGTTCATCCGCCGGGGGAACGCCGGGTGGTTCTCCAGGGGGGGGCCGATGCGCGCCAGGTCGAGCGTCTTCACGTCGGTCACGTAGATGACCGCGTGCGGGTTGCCCATCGACACGAAGGTGGCCTCGACCAGGTCGTTCCCCTGCAGGACGGACACGCGGTACGAGTTTTCGCCGCTGCCGCGAGTGACCTTTTCCCGGTCGACCGGGATCTTTGGGAGGTCCAGGATCGGCTCGGCCATGTTGACCGTGACCTGCTCGACCTTGTCCTTCGCGTCGACCGACAGGGCGAGTGACAGCACGCCGCGGCCGGTCTCGACGCGCATCGGGTTGTTCACGGTCAGCCCGTGGTCGTACGCGTACTTGGCGACGCACCGCACGCCGTTCCCGCACATCTCGCTCTCGGACCCGTCGGCGTTAAACATTCGCATGCGGACGTCGGCGATCCCGGGCTGGGTCGGGGGGACGATCATGATCAGCCCGTCGCCGCCGATGCCGGTGTGCCGGTCCGCCACGCGCACGGCGAGTGCGGCGGGGTCCGCGACCTGTTCGGCGAACCCATTGACGTAGACGTAGTCGTTCCCGATCCCGTGCATCTTCGTGAACTTCATGGCGTGTAAGTTGTTAATGGTCAGTGGTCAATTGTCAATCGTAGGTGGGGGGAGGGCGTCTGCCGTCTCGGACAACAAAATCCGGTGAAGCCGCGCTGCCGTCCCGTCCGATAATGGTGGAATCGCACCGCGCACCACCGCCGTCCCCGGAGTCGTACCCCATGATCGGCCAAGAAGTTCGCACGACCGTCGCCGCGGGTTTGGCCCGCAACTGCTTCCGCCGCAACCTCCGCGCACTGGGTCGCCGGCAGATTGCCGTCGCCGATCCTGTCCACGCCGCCGGCATGCCCGAAGGCCTGGAGTGGGTCCGGGGGCGCGACGGCACGCTGACCGCCCGGGAGGTGGCCGGCGGCTGGGTCTCCGGCTCCGCCCTCCCGGCCCACGTCGCCCAGCGCCTGCTCTCGAAGATGACGCTCGGCTCCGCAGTCGCCTGTTTTCTCTGCCCGACCCACGCCCAGCAACTCCGCTACACGCTATCGCGCATGACGCCGTCACAGGCGCTGATCGCGATCGTCCCGGACCTTGCCGACCTTCGGGTGATCCTCGCCTGCGAGGACTTCGCCGCCGACATCGCCGCCGGGCGCCTGTGGTTCGCCGCCGGTGAGAATTGGGCGGAGACGCTCGCCCAACTGTTCCGTCACAACGAGGGCCTCCCGACCGCCGGCCAGTTCATCCGCACCAATCTGGTCGACGCCGACGAGACCGCCCCGGTGCTGGCGGCCGCCGAGCGCGTGCTGCGCGCCGAGAACGAGCGCCGGGCCGCGCGCGTGCCGGAGATCTTCGCGAGCGCGACCGGCGCGACCGGGCGGGTTACCGTGATTGCCCCATCGCGGTTTCGCCTGTGGGACGACGCCGGCCGAGCCCTTGGCCATCTCGCCCGCGCCGCCGGCTGGTCGACCATCGACCCGGACGACGTCTGTTCCGCGTCGCCGGTCGCACTCGCCCGGGCCGCCGCGGGGTCGGACGCGCTTCTGCTCGCCAACGCCTCCCGCGCCGACCTACCGGGCGGCCTGCCGGGGTCGCTGCCGATCGTCACGTGGATGACCGTATCGCGCGCGCCGCGCGCCGGCGCGTCGGGTGACGCGATCATCGTTGCCGATCCCGCCTGGCGCCCGATTGCGCTGGCCGCCGGCTGGCTGGCCGGGCAGATCTCCGTCGGCGCCTGGCCCACGTGGGAGAACCTGCCCGCCGTGGCCGACCGAGAAGAATTGGTCGTGGTCGCCGATACGCTGCCCGTCGTCGTGCCCGAGTTCGAGTGGTCGAGTCACCGGGTGCTTTGGGACACGATCGCCGGGGACATCGCGCGGGACCCGTTCACCGTCGGCCGGGACGCTGCCGCTTACCTCGATCAGTGGGCGCGCCGGGCCGGCATTCCGCCCGAGACGCTCGACCGGCGGGCGTTCGTCGAACGGCTGATCCAGACGGCGTACGCACAGGGCCTGGTGCGCGATCTCCACGCCGCGGGGCTCCCGCTGGCGCTGTTCGGCCGCGGGTGGGACGCTGTCCCCGACCTTGCTGATCTGGCCCGCGGCCCGATCGGGTCGCCCGCGGAGCTTCGCGCCGCGACGGCCGGCGCGGCGGCGCTGATTCTCGTCTGGCCCGACACCGGTGCCCATCCGATTGATGCCGCGGGCCGGCCGGTGCTGCGGCCTGGGGCCTACCGCACGTCGTGGGTCGCCGCGGCGCGACACGCGCTGGCGGT
>DATHXE010000221.1:0-5092 GCA_035459845.1 Tepidisphaeraceae bacterium
GTAGTTCCCCGGGTCGACCGTGCCGCCGGCCTGCACGAGCACGCCGGCGCGCCGGCCGTACAACTCGAAATTGCCGAACGAGTTCGCCTGGTTCGGCTGGAGGATCGCGTCCTTCCCGACGACGAACGTCAGGTCGGACGACATGTCGACCGGGACGTCCTCGTTCAGTTGCACCTGCCCGGACACGAACGCGCTGATCGGCCGACCGGCCTGGTTGATGATCGAGTACGTCCCGGTCGAGATGTTCGCCCCGAGCGTCAGGGCGACGTTCCCGCCGTTCCGCCGGAGCCCCTGGAGGTGGAAGTCGGAGTTCGCGTAGATCGTGCCGGCGGACCACCCGGTGCCGACCGACGAGCTGATCCCCTTCCAGGCGGTGCCGGCGCCGATCGTGATGTACTGGTTCTGGTCGAACCCGCCGGACTGGTTGTAATAGAGGTCGGCGTTGGTGCCGAGGTTGGCGATCATGTTGGTCATGATGTCGCCGTTGAACGCGTCGGTCGCGCGGACGATCGAGTCCGGGGCGAGCACGATCTGCCCGGCGCCGGGGCTGGACGCCACGCGGGTCAGGCTGCCGATGCTTCGGTTCGCCGTCGTGGTGGTGCCGGTGATGGTCGACCCGGCCTCAATGGTGAACGCGTCGCCCGCGCCGTTGTAGGTCACCGCGCCGTTCTGGAGGTAGATCTCGGACTGGTTGCGCCCGACGATCCCGGACGTGCTGGAGGTGGACCCGGCCGCGCGGAGTTCGAGCGCCGAGTTGACGACCTGCACGGGCCCGGAGCCCAGGCCGCCGGTGCTGGTCACGTTGATCCGCCCGCCGTAGATGTTCGTCCCGCCGCTGTACGTGTTGGCCGCCCGGAGTTCGAGCGTCCCGCCCGTGTCCTTGACCAGCGACACCGCGCCGTTGTTGTCGGTGATGATCGACTCGATCGCGAGCGTGTTCTGGTTGACGTGGACGAACAATTCCTTCGCGCCGGCCCCGGCCGTCGAAGAGCCCGCCGTCAGCTTGCCGCGGACGGTCGCGGACCCGATGTTCCGCGGGTTGTTCACGTTGTTGCTCAGGATGCCGCCACTCTCGACGAACAGCGTGTCGTTCGCGTCGGCGAAGTTGAGCGTCTGGGTGAAACCCGATGCGAACCGCAGGGCCAGCAGGTCGTGCGCGTTGGCGCCCGAATCCGACAGCTGGGTGAACGCGTTGGTCGCGTCCGCCGCGGTCAGGTTGACGACGGTCCCCGCGGTCGGGGTGAAGGCGGTGCCCGGGGTCGCGCCCTGGGCGACGCCGGTGTAGGTCGAGTTGACCACCCCGGTCGTGGCGTTGTACCCGGCCCAGTCGAAGGTCCCGTTGTTGTTGTTGAACGCCCACCCGCCGATCAGGTTGGTCGTGGACGAGGCCCCCCCGTTGATCTGCGCGAACGTGATCCGCGGGTTGTTCCCCGTCGCCCCGAACGTGCCGGCGTTGTTTTCGAACCGGATCGTTCCCTGCCCGATGTTGCGCACCAGATTGGTGAACGTGGCGTCCCCGCCCTGCCCGTTGACCTCGAGGCGGAAGATGCTGTGGTCCGTCAGGACGCGGGCCTCGCCGAAGGCTTCGGTCGTCTGCGCGGCGGTGTTCCGGGCGCGGTAGCGGAGCTCGCCGCCCTGGAATGTGACCGGGGCCGAGTCGTTGAGCCGGTTGGCGACGTGGGCGTTGGCGAACTGGCGGGTCCCGAGCCCGTTGACGTTGTCGATGACCAGGAGCGACCCGTTGTTCAGCTCGACGCTGGCGACGTTGGCGAGCGACCCGATCCCGCGCGTCTCGACCACCCCGCCGTTCTGGGCCAGCACGAGCGGGCCGTTGAACGACGCCGCCCCGGCGATGAACAGGGCCCCGAACTGGGTCTTGGTCAGCGTCCCGAACCCCGCGAGCGGATCGGCCCCGGACAGGATGTACCCGTTCCCGAAGTTGCTGTACCCCTCGACGGCGATCGTCCCGCCGCCGCTCCCGACGTAGATCTGCCGCTGCTGACTCGGGACGGTCGCGTTCCCGAGCTGGCCCGCCAGGATCGTGTTCCCGTTGGTCACCCCGGCGACGTTGTTGATCAGGGACAGCGTCCCGCCATTCTGGAGCGTGATCACATTCCCGGCCGCCCCGAGGCTGTCGTTGTTCACCACCCGGAGGGTCGACCCGTCGACCCCGACCGACCCGACGAACGTGTTCGGGCGCGTCAGGTAGACGGTGCCCGGGCCCGTGATGTCCACATTGTTCGCGCCTGACAGTTCGGACGCGACACGGAGTTCGCCCCCGCCCCCGCCGAACCGGTAGCCGCTGCCCCCAGGCGTGATCGTCCCGGACACGGTGACCGGTGCGCCGGCCAATGCCGCCGCCCCGATCCGGAGCGAAAAGAAGCTCGTCATGTCGAGCGCGTTGGCGGTGCTCTGGCCCAGCGCCAGCACCCCGCCCGACGAGCCGTCCAGCCGCCCGAGGAACGTCTGGTTGACATTGAAGTTGCCGATCACCGTCGTGCCGGTCGGGGCGTAGACCGACGTGCCCGCGCCCGGGTCGGAGTCGAACCGCCAGGTCGTGGCCGCGGCCGGGCCCGTCGACCCGACCGTGACGGTACCCATGGACTGCGTGCCCTTGAACCCGAGCACGCCGGCGTTGAACGTCATGGTGGGCAGGGTCCCGCCGACGTCGTACGCGAACACCAGCGCGCCGGCGCCGTCCTTGGTCAGCGTCCCGGTCCCGAGCGCGGCGGCGGTGCCGAGCGTGAAGTCGCCCGCCCCCTGGAGGGTCAGGTTCGTGTCCGTCCCGGTGACCCCGCCGCCGAGCACCAGGTTGCCCGCGTCGGACTGGAGCACCGTGTCGGCCGACAGGGTCACGGCGGTGGTCAGCGTGTTCGTGCTGTTCACGTTGCGGATCGCGCCCGGGTTGAACGCGCTGATCCCGGACCCGCCCACCGTGACGGCCTCGGCCGTCGTCAGTCCGGACTGGAGGCGCAGCTGCGCCCCGGACGTCACGGTCGTCCCGTTCCCGACCCCCGACGCGCCGAGCGAGTTCCCGAGCACGGTCAGCGTGCCCGCCTGAACGTCGGTCAGGCCGGCGTACGTGTTCGTGCCGGCGACGATCAGCTCGCCCGCCGTGGTCTTGGTCAGCCCGCCGGTCCCGGCGAGGTTGGCCGTGATCCGCCCGGCCTGCCCGGCGACCCCGGTCGTGGTGAGGGTGCCGCTCCCGATGATCTGCCCGCTCCCCTGCACGCTCAGGGCCCCGATGGTATCGGAGAACCCCTTGAGGTCCAGCACGCTCAGGTTCCGCACGGTGACCGCCGACGTATCGGCGATCTGGTTCGACTGCAGGAGTTGGACGTTGGCGACCAGTCCCGCGGTGTTCGCGGCGTTCAGGTCGAGGTCGCCGGCAATCGCGTTTCCGCCGGTCGCGTTGAGCTCGAGTCGCCCGCCGGTCACGGTCGTGATCCCCGTGTACGTGTTGGCCGCGTTGAACCGGGTCAGGTACGGCCCGGCGACCGTCAGCCGGCTGCCGGCGGTCGTCTGCCCGATCGCCCCGTTAAAGATCAGGCCGCCGGAGGTCGGCGCGAGCACGGCGGCGGTCGTCGCCGAGTCGAGCGTGGAGGCCCCGGTCACGGTCAGATTGTCGATCGTCGGGCTGGTGAGGGTGAAGGTCTGGCCGTTCGCGAGGCTGAAGGTGGACGCGGTGGACGGGGCGTAGATGTCGAGCGTGCCCGAGCCCACGAGGTTGCCGTACGTGACCGCGGCGAGGGACCCATTAGTGACCGTGCCGGCGGTCTGGCCGATCGTCCGGAACGTCGTCGCACCGCCCGTGTCCGCCCCGGCATACTGGGCGCGCAGGTAGCGCCCGCCCGTCCCCTGGGTGAACTTGAGGACGACGCTGTGCGCCCCGCCCGCGAGGTTGACGCTGACGCTGCGGAAGGTGGTGTTGTTGGCGGTGTTCCCCGCGTTCGCCAACACCTCCTGCCCGTCGATGAACAGCGAGGCGTGGTCGTCGTGCGCGACCTGGAAGGTGTAGCTCCCGCCGGTCGTGATGTTCAGCAGCCCCTTGTACATCATCCCCATGTTGTCCTGCTGGTGGAACCCGACGACCGGGGTCCGCGGCAGGTTGGCCGTGACCTGCTCGAGCTCGAACGGGTCGGTCTGGGTCTGGGTGATCACCCGCGGGGCGAGCAGGAGCTGGTCGGTCGCGAACTGGGCGCTGTTCGACTGCGGGTTGTTCCCGAAGTTGTAGAAGAACCCGTTCCACCCGTTCACGCCGGCCGTCGCGGCACCGGCCGTGTTGGCCCCGAAAATCCGGGCCGTCCCCCCCGCCAGCGTGATGTTCGGCGTCGCGCCGCCGCCGAGCATCGACGGGGCGGACACCTGCAGCACGCCCCCCGTGACCCGCCATGCCGCGGCGTTCAGGTTGGGCTGGGCGGCCGTGATGGCCAGCGTCCCGGCCCCGCTCTTGGTGATCGTGGTCGCGACCGTGCTCTGGAGCCGGTCCGCCGCCGAGATCGTCATCACATTCTGGTTCACCCCCAGTTCGGAGTTCGCGTTGGTGATGTTGACGACCCGGCCGAACGTGAGCGCGACGTTGTTGTTGTAGACCAGGCCGCCGCCGGCCAGGGTGATCACGTTCGCCGCCGCCCCGAGGTTGTTGTCCGCCGCGAAGTCGACGTTACCGGAATTCACCGTCAGCCCGCCGGCGAACGTGTTCGCGTTGCGCAGCAGGAGCGTGGTGTTCCCGGCCTTGATGATCCCGCCGTTCTGGATCACCGTCTCGATCGTGACGCCGTTGTTGGCCTGGGTGTTGTTCGTCGAGGCGGTGATCGTGCGCACGGCCCCGCCCAGGTCGAGCGTCCCGCTCGGGGTCGCGGTCCCGTACACCCCGGTCCCGGTGACCAGGACTTCCCGGTTGGTGTTGCCGGTGGCGTTCCGGTTGTTGTTCAGGGTCAGGTTGCCGTTGAGCGTGAGCACGCCGGTCGCCCCGGTGCGGATCGTCGCGCTCCCGAAGGTCGTGCTGGACGCGACGACCCCGCCGACCGTGTCGCTGAAGTTGTTCAGGTCGAGCAGGGCGAGGTTGCCGCCGTTCGCGTTGAGCGTGATA
>DATHXE010000222.1:0-7024 GCA_035459845.1 Tepidisphaeraceae bacterium
CGCCGATTCTCCACAAGAACGCCTGGATCGCCTGGTTGGAGTGGTAGGGGTGCGAGCGGGGACGTGCAGAGGATCAGGACCAGTACGCCCGCGACGCGCGACTCGCGCCCGGCGACGAGTGCGTAGACGCGGGCGGCGGACATCGAGGCGGCCCAGACGCACAGGGCCATGAGCGCGCACCAGGCGACGTAGGCGGTATCGAAGTTCAGATAGGAGAGCGGCACGCACCAGAGGGCGTTGGGCGGGGGCTGGATGAAGCGCGCGCCGTCGGGGCGGCCACGCTGGCCGACGATCCGGCGGTATCCGGGGGTGACGGCGGAATCCGGCGCGGCCCCGGGATTATGCGGGCTAACGGGATCGGGGATTGGGTAGAGGTCGGCCCAGGCACCGGCGCGGGCGATGATGCCGGCGTTGTAGTACTGGGCGAAGTCGTCGGTGAAGTTGGGTTTCGTCGCGCGCCAGGTGTTGAACGCGACGACGGCGACGAGCGCGAGGGCATAGCACCAGCGGTTGAAGCGACGGGCGCGGGCGGGAGCGAATGTGGTCGGAAGTGAATCCATCTGCAACTGAATTCGCGACCGTCATCCTGAGGTACTCCGAAGGATCTTGCTGGACCGTCGAGGCCCGTCCGACGTTGGCGAACGGGCTCCGACGACCGGGGCTGGATCCTTCGGAGTACCTCAGGATGACGGCGCGGGAGGATCGACGTCGCCGAGGGTGCGTTCACGCGCGCATCGGGGTTTGGCGTTCGGTCTTGGCGATCTCGTGGTACTCGGCGTCCTCGTTGACGGCCCAGGGGTCGCGGTCGGTGTCGCCGGTGACGTTCCGCGCGGCGATCAGGGCGGTGGCCATCGAATGGTCCTGGTTGTTGTAGCGGTGCTGGCCGTTGCGACCGATGCAGTGGAGGTTGTCGAAGCGGGTGACCCATTCGCGGATCGTGCCGAGGCGCTCCTGGTAGCCGGTGTCGTAGACGGGGTAGGCCTTGGGGACGCGGACGACGTAGCCCTTCTCGAGCGGGCCGCCGGCGAGGCCGATCTTCTGGAGTTCGCTGTACGCGAGTTTCACGAGGTCGTCGTCGTTCATCGACCAGAGCTCGTCGCCCTCGTTGACGAAGTATTCCATCCCGAGGCAGGTCTTGGCAGGGTCGGGGACCATGGCCGGGCTCCAGTTTTTGAAGTTCTGGATGCGGCCGACGTTGACCTGCGGCTCGTGGACGTAGATCCAGTTGTCGGGGAAGAGGTCGGGGGCGTCGATGACGAGCGCGACGACGAGGAAATCGCGGTAGGCGAGCTTGTTCGCGGCGGCGAGCACGTCAGGCGGGGGCGTCGGCGTCAGGCCGCGCAGGAGCGAGCGCAGGGGCATTGACGAGAAGACCTGCGCGGCGGGGAGGGTCTCGGTGGCTCCATCGGGCGTACGGACGGTCACGGCCGAGACGCGTTCGCCCTCGGTCGCCAGGCCGACGACTTTCGTGTTCATTCGCACGCGCCAGCCGCGGTCGACCAGCGTCTTCGTGCAGTTTTCCCAGAGTTGGCCGGGCCCCAGGCGCGGGTAGCGGAAGGAATCGATGAGGGTTTTGACGACGCCGCCGCCGTTCTTGCGCTGGCCGAGGAGCGCGTTGCGGACGGCCTCGCCGAGGGAGAGGCCCTTGATGCGCTGGGCGGCCCAGTCGGCGCCGATCTGGTCGCACGGGATGCCCCAGACCTTTTCGGTGTAGCTCTTGAAGAACATGCGGAAGAGCTTCTTGCCGAACTGGTTGGTGACCCACTGCTCGTAGTTGGCGGGGCTCTTGATCGGGCTGACCTTGGCGCGGGCGTAGCTGGCCATGCAGGCGGTGGCGCGGAAGAAGCCCATGTTTCGGAGCGCGTTCCAGGGCTTGAGGGGGTAATCGTAGAACTTTCCGCCGTAGAAAATGCGCGAGAGGCGCGGGCGGGTGAGCATGGGCTCGCCGAGCATTTCGTCCCAGAGGTTCTCGATCTCCTTCACCTTGGTGAAGAAGCGGTGGCCGCCGAGGTCGAAGCGGTAGCCGTCGCGCTCGACGGTTCGGGCGATGCCGCCGACGACGACGTCGGCCTCGACGATGGTGCCGGTGACGCCGTGGCGGCTGAGCTCGTAGGCGGCGGTGAGGCCGGCGGGGCCCGCGCCGATGATGAGGATGTCGCCGGGGGGAGGCATGGGGGGCGGTCGGGGTCGCGGTCGGCAGGTAGCCGAAACGATAGACCGCGTTCATTCTGCGCGACGGGGCGGGTTCCTCCAAACCGGGAGGTTTGGGATGCGTGAGCGGGCACTTGCGCCCGGAGGCGTTGGGGGCTTTTGGTTTTCGTGGGTACGCGGGCCCGCTAACCCGCAAGCGGGTGCTTCGCACTGCGGCGCGCGCGCGCGTTAAGGGCGCGCGGGGTTCTGACAAATCGGATTGCCAACCCGCGCGGTCGGGGCACAATACGCGGCGTGGTTCAGCAGTCGATTTTACCGGACGTTGAAGGCGGCGAGTCGCGGAAGCCCGTTCGGGTGGATTTGCACTGTCACTCGTCCGCGTCGTCGCTGACGGCCGAGACCTTCCTCAATGCCATCCACTGTCCGGAATGCTACTCCGAGCCGGCGGACGTTTACGCCCAGGCGAAGCGGCGGGGGATGGACCTGGTCGCGATCACCGACCACGACACGATCGTCGGCGTGTCGACGCTGTCGGGCCGGACCGATGTGCTCGTGGGCGAAGAGCTGACGTGCTGGTTTCCGGAAGACCAGTGCAAGATGCACGTGCTCGTGTACGGGATCACCGCGAACGACCACGAGCGGCTGCAGGGGATTGCGCGGGACATCTACAAGGTGGCCGAGTATTTGGAGGCGAACCGGATCGCGCACAGCGTGGCGCACCCGGTGTACCGGCAGAACGACCGGCTGGAGCGGTGGCACATCGAGCGGCTGCTGCTGCTGTTCAAGGGGTTCGAGTGCCTGAACGGGGCGCACTCGCCGGCACACCGCCAGGCGTTCGAGCCGGTGCTCGAGTGGCTGAGCGCGGCGGAGATCGAGCGGCTGTCACGGGAGCACGACCTGGCGCCGAGGTGGGACACGCCGTGGGTCAAGGCGCGGACGGGCGGGAGCGACGACCACGGCCTGCTGAACGTCGGGCGGACGTGGACGGAATTCCCGCCCGGCACGGACACGCCGGCGAAGGTGCTGGACTGCCTGCGCGCCGGGACGTGCCGCCCGGGCGGGGAGGCGGGGTCGAGCGCGAAGCTGTCGCACACGTTTTACTCGGTGGCGGTGCGGTACTACTCGCGGCACGTGATGTCGCCGGGGATGAAGCCGAACCTGACGACGCGGCTGTTGCAGGCGATCGTGGGGGAGAAACCGGCGCCGAGTCGGCTGTCGATCGCGGGGAGCGTGCTCAAGGCGCGGGTCGCGAAGGTGTGCAAGGGGGTGGTGAGGCCGATCACGGGGCTGATCCGGCGGAAACGGGCAGCGCCGGCGAGTGATGACGAGCGCACGCTTCCGGATTCGAGCACGCTGCTGAAGAAACTGTTCCTGTCGTCGTTCCGGGCGCGGTTGGGGGAGCACCCGGAGCTGCGCGCGGCGCTGGACGCGGGCCTCCCGCCGCTGGGCGAACACGACGAGATGATGCGCCTGATGCACGGGGTGAACCGGGACGTGACGCGCGGGCTGGCGGACGCGGTCATGCGGTCGGTGGACCGGGCCTCGTTCACCGGCCTGTTCGACGCGATCGCGGCTATCCTCGCGCAGCAGTTCGTGCTGTCGCCGTACTACTTTTCGCTCTTCCATCAGAACAAGGAGCGCCACCTGCTCCGTGACCTTACGGGGCGGTTGCCGCTGCCGACGGGGGGGTCGCTGCGCGTCGGATTGTTCACGGACACGCTCGACGAGGTCAACGGCGTCTCTCGCTTCCTGCGAGATTTCGCGGCGCACGCCGAGCGCAACGGGCACGCGCTGACCCTCCACACCTCCACCCGCTCGCCCAAGTTCGAGATCGCGAACCGGCGGAACTTCGCCCCCCTGCTCACGGTCCCGCTGATCGCCTACCCGGGGATGGAGTTGAGCCTGCCGCCGATCCTGGAGGTGCTGGAGTTCGCGGACCGCCAGCAGTACGACGCGATCCACGTGAGCACGCCCGGCCCGATGGGGGTGCTGGGGCTGATCGCCGGGACGATGCTCCGCGTGCCGGTGCTCGGGACGTACCACACGGATTTCCCGGCGTACGCCGACCAACTCACCGGTGACCACCGGGTGGCCGGCGGGATGCGGGCGTACTGCGGGTGGTTCTACAAGCGGCTGGCGGGGGTCTTCTCGCGGAGCCGGGCGTACGAGATCAACCTGCGCGAGTTGGGCGTGGCCGAGGGGCGGATGGAGACGCTGTCGCCGGGCGTGGACACGGAGAAGTTCAACCCCGGGCGCGCCGATGCGGGCGCGTTCGCGAAGCTCGGCGTTTCCGCGCGGCGGCGATTGCTGTACTGCGGGCGGCTGAGCAAGGAGAAGAACCTCGACTTCCTCGTCGACGTGTTGGCGCGATTACGGCGGCTGGACACGGCGCTAGTACTCGTGGGCCGGGGCCCGCACGAGGTGGCCTTGCGCGAGCGGTGCGCGGGGCTCGGGTTGCCGGCCCACTTCGTCGGGGAGCAGGACGACGGGGCGCTGGCGGCGCTGTACGCGTCGGCGGACCTGCTGGTGTTCCCGTCGACGACGGACACGCTCGGGCAGGTCGTGCTGGAGGCGCAGGCGTGCGGGCTGCCGGCGCTCGTGTCGACGCTGGGCGGGCCGCGCGAGCAGGTCGTGGCGGGCGAGACGGGGCTGGTGCTGCCGGGCGACGACGCGGGCGCGTGGGCGAGCGCGATCGGCGAACTGCTGGACGACGAGCCGCGGCGGGGCGCGATGGGCGCGGCGGCGGCCCGGCGGATGGCGGGGCGGTCGCTCGCCGGGACGTTCGAACAGTTCTGGGGACGGCACCTCGCGGCGGCGCGCGGAAGCACCGCGGACGAACCCGAACGCGAAGTCGCGGCGGCAGTCTGATCCGCTTCCTCCGGAACAAGCCGGGGCACAGCACGCGGGCTCCGCCCGAAGCGACGCCCCGGGTCTGCCTCCTGCTATGATCCCCGCCGTGCTCGAGCTGCTCAACATTCGCAAGACCTTTCCCGGGGGTGTGGTCGCGCTTGACGACACATCGGTGCGGCTCATGCCCGGGACCGTCCACGGCGTGCTCGGGGAGAACGGGGCGGGTAAATCCACGCTCATGAACGTCGCCTACGGCCTGCTCCGGCCGGACGCGGGCGAGATTCGCGTCGGCGGAGCGCCCGCCTCGTTCCGGTCGCCGCGCGACGCGATCGCCGCTGGCGTGGGCATGGTGCACCAGCACTTCGCGCTGGCGCCGGCACTGACGGTGCTCGACAACGTGATCCTCGGGGATCGGCGCATCGGGCAAGTGCTGCCGCGGCGGGCGCTCGCCGAGCGGCTGGTGGAACTGGCGGAATCACTGAACCTGACGGTCGACCCGCAGGCGCGCGTCGAGGCGCTCTCGGTCGGGCAGCAGCAGCGCGTCGAGATCCTCAAGGCGCTCTGGCGCGACGCGCGCGTGCTCATCCTGGACGAGCCGACGGCCGTGCTGACGCCGGGCGAGGCCGAGCAGCTCTTCGCGGCGGTCGAGCGGCTCAAGGCCGACGGGCGGACCGTCGTGTTCATCTCGCACAAGCTCGGCGAGGTCGCGCGGCTGTGCGATCACGTCACGGTGCTGCGGCGCGGGCGCGTCGTCTTCGACGGATCGGCGCGAGGCCTGTCGGCGGCGGAGATCGCGGGACACATGGTCGGGCGGACCGCGGTATCGACGGCCGACGTGACCGACGCGGGGGGCGACGTCGCGCCCGGGTCGGTCAGTGTGGGTCAAGCCGGGGGCGGAACTGAAAGCGACGCCCCGGATCGTGCAGGGACGGAACGAACGGCTCGGACGGAGCCTCGCCCGCCCGTACTCGTGCTGGAACACCTGTCGGCGGGACCAGTGCGGGACCTGTCACTCACGCTAACGCCCGGGACGATCACCGGCGTCGCCGGCGTCGACGGGAACGGCCAGCAGGAGCTCGCCGAGCTCATCATCGGACTGCGGCGGCCCACCGCCGGGCGCGTGCTGCTGCACGGCGCAGACGTGACACGTCTCGGGGCGGCCCGCCGCGCGTCGATGGGACTGGCCCACGTGCCCAACGACCGCAAGCGCGAGGCGCTGGCGACCGGGCTGTCGGTCGCGGAAAACGTCGCGCTGAAATGGCGCGGGACGCCGCTCGCGCGCGCCGGCGTGCTTTCCTGGCGGCGCGTGCGCGAGGCGGCGCGGGCGCTGGTCGGCCGGTTCGACGTGCGGACGTCGAGCGAGCGCGCGGCGGTGGGGACCCTGTCGGGCGGGAACCAGCAGAAGGTCGTCCTGGCGCGCGAGCTCGCCCTGCCGGCGCTGCTCGGCCGGCCTGCCCCGAGACTGATCGTCGCGATGAACCCCGTGCGCGGGCTGGACCTCAATGCCACACGGTTCGTCTACGAGCGCCTGCGCGAGGCGCGGGACGCGGGGGCGGCCGTGCTCCTGATCGGCAGCGAGTTGGACGAGCTCATCGCCCACTGCGACCGCATCGCGGTCCTCTACTCGGGCCGGCTGACGATGACCACGTTCCCGGAGACGTCGCGCGACGAGATCGGGCGGATGATGGCGGGCGTGGAAACGCGGTGACGGCGAACCGAATATGGGTCTTCCCGGCCCCTGTGTCGCCCACGCCCCGCGACCACCGGCTGACGCGATCGAATGCCGATCGGCGCGGTGCGAGGGCACGGCGCCCGAATCCTCCAGCGTCCGGCGGGAATCCGACTCCACAGGATCCGGCGTGGAGCGTTTGTATTGGTAAGGACACCTGCATGAACCGCCGCGCCCTCCTCAAGCTCACTGCCGCCGCCGCCCTCGCCCCACATCTCCCTCGGGCCCGCGCCGCCGACGCACCACAAGGCGAGACCCTCTACAACGGCATCGTCCTCCCCAAGACCTGGCCCC
>DATHXE010000223.1:0-9199 GCA_035459845.1 Tepidisphaeraceae bacterium
GCGGGCGTCGAGCCGGCCGATGTTCGCGCGGGAGCCGGACTCGCCGACCCGGGTGCGGGCCGAGCGGTTGGGGTTGGCGCTGCACGGACTGGGGGCGGCGTCGTCGACCGAACGGCAGGAGGCGGCGGCGAGGATCCGAACCGACGGGGTGCTGGGGGACAAGTTCGGGGCGGCGCTGGAGCGGGCGGTGCGCGAGGGGGACATGGTCGTGCGCGAGGGGATGATTCTCGGGTTGGGGCGGGCGTGGCGGCGGGGGGAGACATTGGAAGAGGCGCTGGCGGCCCTGGAGGGGGAACTGGTCGGGGCGCAGAAGGCGTACGTGCGCGGGGCGGCGCGGGCGATCAAATAGTCGCGCGCGCGAAGGAGACGGGCGCACGGTTGTCACGCGAAGCGGTGGGCAGTGCCCACCCTACTTTCGGCCGAGCATCCGGTCCAGCGAGTCGCTCGTCTGGTGGACGAGGGCTTCGGGGTAGTGGAGGTAGGGGTGGAAGTACTCGAAGGTGAGGTAGCCGCGGTAGCCGGCAGAGTCGAGGGCGTTCATCACCGCGGGCCAGTCAGTCGTGCCGTCGAGGAGCGGGCGGAAGGTCTCGAGCGAGTAGTCGGTGCCCTTCTTGGTGTACTCCTTGAAGTGGACGTTCTTGATGCGCTTGCCGAGGTAGCTGATCCAGTGCTCGGGGAACTGGAACATGCTGATGTTGCCGGTGTCGAAGTGGACCTTCACCCGCTCGGACTTGAAGGAGTCGACGAAGTCGGCGATCTCCATGGGGGTCATGAGGTAGCCGTTGAAGAAGATGTTCTCGATATTGAGGCTGACGTTGAGCTTCTCGGCCTGGGGGAGGAGCTTGGCGATGGCCTCGCGGGCGCGCTTGTCGCAGACGTCGTTGGGGACGGGCTCGTGGTCGGTGCGCCAGGGGATGTGGACGGCGCCGGGGACGACCAGGAGGTTCTCGACGCCCAGGGCGTGGGCGGCCTGGGTCATCAGGCCGGCGAGCTCCATGCCGCGGGCGCGCTTGGCGGGGTCGTTGCTGACGAGCGGGTAGGGCCAGAAGAGGAAGGAGCACAGGCCCGAGATCTGGATGCCGATCTTGTCGGCCAGGGAGCGGATGGCGGCGAGTTCCTTGGGGCCGGCCTTGGGGGAAAGGTCGTCGTCTAAATTGTAATTCAATTCGACGGCGTCGAAGCCGGCGGACTTGGCGAGGCGGAGGCACTCCTCGAGGTTCATCCGCTGGGGGTACGGGAAGGCCCAGAGGTTGATCGACTTCTTCATGTCGAACTTCTTGGGGGACGAGCGGCGGTCGTCGGCGGGCGCGGGTTGGGCGCCGACCTGCGTGGTGAGGGCCGCGCCTGCGGCGAGGGCGGCGGCGCCGATGAGGTGGCGGCGCGAGACGTGGGAGGCGGCGGGGTCGTTGGGGGGGAAGGGCATGTGCGCGGTGCTCCCGGGTGAGACGTCGCCCCTTGGGGGTGGTTGGGTGAAGGGTAATCGGGAGGAGGGCGGGGTGCCAAGACGGACGTGCGCGCACGCCCGGGTCGGGTAGGTCCGGGTGCCATGCCCTCGCACCGCGCCAACGAACGTGGCGCGCGGGGACAATGCGATCGCGCGGCGTGGACATGCCCCAGCGGGCTTCGAATTGAGAACGCGATTGGGCGAGTGCCGCGACGCCTCGAAGCGACTACGGGGCGGCCGTCGCGCGGGCGGGGTGTCGGGTATCGAGCGCCGTTGGGGCATGCCCACGCGAGCCGAGGACGCCGGATGCGCGATCGACGGATCTGGCGGCTCGCGAGGGCATGGCACCCGGAAGGGGTCGCGCCTGCGGTGCGAATCCGACTCCACAGGTGTCGGCGCGGTTCAACTCGCACCCGGCAATCGCAAGACCTTCGCCGCGCGTTCCCAATACTCTCTGCCGAAGCCGAGGCGCTGTTTGATCAGCACGTCGCGCCGGAGCCAGTTCTTCTCGTGCAGCATCTCCGCCGTGGCGCCCAGGCCCAATTGCGTCACCGGTGGGATCGGGATGACCGGCCAGTCGCTGCCGTGGATGACCTTGGCCATCACCTCGGGGTGGGCGAAGAGGGCCTTGTACGCGTGGGAGCGGGTGGGCAGGCTGAGGGCGGCGGTGTCGCCGTAGAAGTGTTCGTGGTCGCGGGCCATGCGGCAGAACTCGTCGACGTAGTCCTTTTCGAAGAGCGCGCTCTTGGTGCCGCAGTGGGCGGCGATGACGGTGACGCCGCGGCGGATCGCCTCGGCGAGCAGGCGCGGGTCCTTCACGTCGGCGTTCATGTTCGGGAGCATCTTTTCGCCGCCCGTGTGCGAGAGGAGCGGGAGCTTGTGGTGCGCCAGGCACTCGTAGAACTCGAAACACCGCGAGTCCGACGGGTCGATGTCCTGCACGATCGGGAGCCACTTGAGCAGCACGGCCCCGGCCTTCACGCACCGCTCGACCTCGGCGACGGCGTCCTTGCGGTACGGGTGGACGGACGCGGCGAAGAGGATCTTCCGGTGCCGGCGGGCCAGGTCGATGACGTAGTCGTTCTTGACGTAGAGGTGCGTGCGCGCGTCGTCGAGGCGGCCTTCCCTGTCGTACGTCGCGTCGAACGCGAGGACGGCGGCGGCGTCGAGCTCGGGGGTCTGGTCGAGGAGGTCGAAGAGTCGCTGCTCGAACTCGGCTTCGACCTCGCCCTGCCGGTCGGCGTTGTACTTGATGCCGAGCCGCCAGCTCATGAACTTGAAGGGGAAGCTCTTGGTGACTCTGTCGGACACCTTGCCCCGCGAGGGGTGGAGCGCGGAGGCGTGGACGTGGCAGTCGATGATCATGGGGTGCGGGCTCCAACGTTCGAGGCCGTCGCCTCCGGGTGCCATGGCCTCGCGAGCCGCCGAAGACGTAACTCGCGTGGTTGGGTTGTTCGGCTCGCGTGGCCATGCCCCAGCGGCTCGTGCTCCCGATCGAACGCCTCTGGGGCATGCCTACGCCCGCGGATGACGCAGGCACGCAAATCTAAAGCATTCGGCCGCGGACGAAGGCATGGCACCCGGAATTGTCACACGCGAAGCCGCGTGTAATTCCCGTACGCCTCGTCCCACCCGCCGCGGTCCTTCGTCGGCTCGTAGCGCTTGACGGGGAAGCTGCGGCGGACGATCGCGCGAAGTTCTTCGACGCTCCCGATTTCGCCGGCCGCCATGGCGGTCACGCCCATGTTGCCGACGGCCGTCGCCTCGACGGGGCCGGCGACGACGAGCTTGCCGGTCGCGTCGGCGGTCATTTGGGACAGCAGCTCGTTCTGCGTGCCGCCGCCGACGATGTGGATCACGTTGATCTTTCGCCCCAGGACGTCTTCGAGGCCGTCGATCGTCTTGCGGTAGGTGAGGGCGAGGCTCTCGAGGCAGACGCGGACGTATTCGCCGGGCGTGCCGGGGGCGCGCTGGTTGGTGCGGGTGCAGAACTCGGCGATCTTACGGGGCATTTCGCCGGGCGTGATGAACGGGCGGTCGTCCGGGTTTACTGCCGCGATGAACGGGTCGGACTCGGCGGCCATGCGCGTGAGCTCGGCGTACGTGAGCTCGCGGCCCTCCTTCACCCACTGCCGGCGGCACTCCTGCACGAGCCACAGGCCCATGATGTTCTTGAGGAACCGGATGGTGCCGCCGACGCCGCCCTCGTTCGTGTAATTGAGCGCGAGCGACTTGGGGTTGATGATCGGCTCGCGGACCTCGACGCCCATGAGCGACCACGTGCCTGAGGAGATGTAGCACCAGTCCGGGCCGTCGGCGGCGTCGACAGGGACGGCGGCGACGGCGGCGGCGGTGTCGTGGCCGGCGGTGGCGATCACGGGGATGTCGGCGGTGATGCCGCACTCGCGGGCGACGTCGCTGCGGACGCTGGCGAGGCGCGTACCGGTCGGGACGATCTTCGGGAGAAAGTGCGTCGGGATGCCGAGCTTGTCGAGCATGCCGGTGGCCCAGGTGCGGGCGCGCGGGTCGTACATCTGGCTGGTGGTGGCGATCGAGAACTCGGCCACCTTTTCGCCGGTGAACAGGTAATTGAACAGGTCCGGCATGAAGAGCATCGTTCGGGCGGCGTCGAGGATCGCGCTCTTGCGCCGGGCCATCGCCAGCAGGTGGAAGACGGTGTTGAGCTGCATGAACTGCACGCCGGTGCGCTCGAACATCTCGGCCCGCGGGACGCGCGCGAAGGCGAGGTCCATCATCCCATCCGTCTGCGGATCGCGGTACATGTACGGGCTGGCGACGACGTCGCCGTCCTTGTCGAGGAAGCCGACGTCGACGCCCCAGGTGTCGACGCCGATCGCGTGGATCGCGTCGCCGCCCGCCGCGGCCTTGCGGAGGCCGGTCTTGAGCTCTTCCCACTGGGCGAGGAGGTTCCAGCAGAGGTGGCCGTTGATCCGGCCGTTGGGGTTGGCGAAGCGGTGCTTTTCCTCGAGGGTGATTTTGCCGCCCTCGAGCCGGCCGAGCAGGGCCCGGCCGCTCTCGGCGCCTAAATCGAACGCCAGCAGGTTTCTCGCCGCCATCGGGATGCTCCTTCCGCTTCAGAGACGGTGCATATCTACCCGGGGGGGCAAGGGCGGTCTATCGCGCGAGCGGACCGAGTGGGCGAGGCTGTGGTGGACAACGTCGGGGGGCGGATGAACAATCGGGCGATGCGCGTGCGCGTGAAAATATGCGGTGTGACCCGGGCGGAGGACGCGGCGCTGGCGGCGCGGCTGGGGGCGGACGCGGTGGGGGTCGTGTGTCACCCGAAGGCGCGGCGGTACGTGCCGGTCGAGCGGGCGCGGGAGATCGTGGCGGCGGTGCCGGCGTTCGTGACGCCGGTGCTGTTGTTCGTGGATCAGGCGGTGGACGAGATCGTGCGCGTGGCGGGCGAGCTCGGCGTGCGGACGGTTCAACTGCACGGGCACGAGGGGCCGGAGGTGGTGGCGGCGCTGCGGGGGTTCAGTGTGCTCAAGTCGCTGCGGACGGATCGGGCGACGTTGCCGGGGGAGTTGGCGGCGTGGCGCGAGGCGGTGGCGCGGTTGGGATTAGTGCAGTTGCAGGGGTTGGTGATGGAGACGGCTGGGCCGAAGGACGGTGCGCCGGGGGGGACGGGGGTGGAGAATGATTTTGCGTACCTGGCGGAGTTGCGGGCGGCGGGGGCTTTTGCGGGGTTGCCGGGGATGATTGCGGCGGGCGGATTGCGGCCGGAGAACGTGGGGCAGGTGGTGCGGACGGTGCGGCCGTACGCGGTGGACGTGTCGTCGGGGGTGGAGGGGGCGTTTGGGGTGAAGGATGCGGGGCGGGTGGGGGCGTTTATCGGAAATGCTATCGTCGAATGATTGGTGGCATGGGTACCGCCCGTCGGGCGATACCCGTGTCCAGCGCGGATCCCGCACACCGCGCTCCCCTGCGGGCGGCGCTGTCGCTTGACCTTCGGGTCGCGGCTAAACGGGGGCGTCTGTGATCACTCGTCGCCGACCGGGATTCGTAAGACGAAGCCTGCGCCGTCGCGCACCGCGGGGTCTAATCGGAGGTCTGCGCCCATGTTGGCGGCGAGGCGGCGGGAGAGGGCCAGGCCCAGGCCCAATCCCGGCGCCGAATTCGCGGCCTCGTGGACGGACTTGCTGAAGGGTTCGAAGAGGCGGGACTTGGCGACGACGTCGAGGCCGGGGCCGTGGTCGCGGACGCGGACGGCGACGTACTTGCCGTCGCGGGTGACGGACAGCTCGATGCGGCCGTCGGGTGCGCCGGCGGCGTACTTGCAGGCGTTGTCGACCAGGTTGAAGAGGATCTGTTCGACCGAGAGGAGGTTGGCGCGGATGCGGACGCCGGCGAGGTCGGGGGCGACGGTGGGGGCGAGGGTCATGTCGGCCTGTGCGGCGCGGTCGGCAAGGCGCGGGACGAGGCGGTCGAGGAGGTCGGCGAGGGGCGCGGCCTCGACCTTGGCGTCGCGGCAGGAGCGCTCGAGGCGGGAATAGAGGAGCACGTTATCGACCAGGTGGCCGAGGCGGTTGGCCTCGGCGCGGAGGGTCTTGTGGTAGGCGGCCTGCTTGTCGGGGTCCGAGACCATGCCGTCGGCGAGCATCTCGGTGTACATGCGCAACGTCGTGAGCGGGGTGCGGAGCTCGTGGGTGACGGCGGAGACGAAGCCGGCGCGGCGCTGGGAGAGGGCGACGACGCCGCGGAGCAGGACGGCGACGGCGGCGGACGCGAGGATCACGCCGGCCCAGGCGATCGTGAGCGTGACGTGCAGGGGCGAGCGGTCGGCGAGGGAGGCGAGGAAGGTCGGGACGGGGGGGATCATCGCGCCCGGATCGACGACGAGGCGCGCGGGGATCGTGGCGAGCATGCGCGGCTGCTTCTCGGTGACGTTCGGCTGAGCGGTGGCCGTGGCGATCAGGCCGCCGGCGGCAGAGCCGGACAAGTCGGCGGCGAAGTCGGGCGCGAGTTCGCCGCGCGGGATCAGGTCGGCGCTGGCGGTGAGGAGCCAGGGCTTGATGGCGGCCCAGTCGAGCAGGCAGCCCTGGGTGTAGGTCTGGCCGTTGACGGTGACCTTGCGGGCGAGCAGGAGCGTGGCGCTGTCGGCCCAGAAGGCGCGCATGACGCCGGCGGAGACGCCCGGCGCGGAAAAGTAGTTGGCCGTGTTCAGGCCGACGTACAGGTCGTTGTTGTTGTCGATCGTCTGGGCGCGGGCGGCGTACTCGGTCTGGCCGCGGCGGAGGTCGATCTGGCGCTGCTGCTCGACGTCGTAGGTCTGCTTGGACTGGACGAGGGCCTGCTGCTGGTACTGCGGGTTGGCGTCCTGCTGGAGGTCGCTGTTGTAGCCGGCCCGGTTGCCCTGCTGTGAGGCGGCCGGCTGGTTGGGGACGGCGGCCTGCTGGGCCCCCTGCTGAGCAGGCGGGTTGATGGCGATCGTGCCGCCGTGGTTGGTGCTGTTGGCGGTGAGGTTGCCGTTGCCGAGATTGGAGAGGGTCACGCCGTTGGTGTTGACGCGGAGCTTGTTGTTGGCCCAGGCCTCGGGGTCGGGCGGGGTGGGGAGGAGGACGGCGAGGCGGTCGTCGTGGGCGGTGATGATCTTTCGGACCTGCTCGAGGCGCTGGGTGGCGGCGGCGATGTCGGCGGGGGTCGTGAAGCGGGACTCGGCGATCTTGCGGACCTGGCCGGTCGGGGCCTGCGGGCTGGAGACGGTGCCGTCGGGGGCGACCTGGAAGTGCAGCAGGACCAGCGGCGAGGCGGCGCGGTTGGTCGCGTTGATGCGCTGGTTCCAATTGGCGGCGGTCGAGCGCAGGAGCGGCGAGGGGACGAGCACGTCGCCCGACTTGAGCTCGGTGTACATGCGGGTGTACGCGCGCTCGGCGGGGAAGACGGCGGAGTACTCGAAGTAGGGGCGGGCGTTCTCCTGGCTGACGATGGGGGCGAGCATCGAGTCCATCCGCCAGAGGGCGAGGCGGACGTTTTCTTCCAGGGCGGCGGCGGCGGTGGCGCGGGTCTGGGCGGCGTCGAGCGTGAGGACCTGGCGCGTCATCCAGCCCATCGCGCCCAGACCAAGGGCGAGGAAGCAGAGGAAGGTCAGCCAGATGGGCCAGGTTCTACGCATGATTGAACCACGAAAAGCACGAAGGGCACGAAGGGGAGGGGAAGAGAGCTTTGGGTTTAAGGTTTAGACGTGTGTGCCGTCATCCTGAGGTACGCCGAAGGATCTAGCCGCGATCGTAAGGGCCCTGTCGCTCCAGCCAGATCCCTCGGAGTACCTCGGGATGACAGGGGGGACGGGCCTCTCGGTGTTCGTTCAACTCTTCGTGACCTTCGTGCCCTTCGTGGTCAATTCAGGCTTGGTGGGGCCGAAGGCGTATCCTTTGCCGCGCACCGTCAACACGATCTTCGGGTCGGCGGGGTCGTCGCGGAGTTTTTCTCTTAGTCTCGCAACGTGCATGTCGATGGTTCGGGTTTCTGCGCCGCGGGGGTCGATGCGCCAGACGCAGGTGAGGAGTTCTTCGCGGCTGATGGCGCGGTCGGGGTTGGTGGCGAGGTAGCGGAGGAGTTCCATCTCCTTTTCCGAGAGCTCGGCGCGGTGGCCGTCGGCGAAACGGACCTCGCAGCGGGCGAGGTCGGCGGTGCCGCTGGGAATCTTCACTTCCTTGAGGTCGACGGGGCGCTGGGGGCTTCGGCGGAGGACGGCCTCGACGCGGGCGAGGAGTTCCTTGATGCCGAAGGGTTTGACGACGTAGTCGTCTGCGCCGAGGCGGAGGCCGGTGACGCGCTCGGCCTCTTCGCCGCGGGCGGTGAGGACGATGACGGGAAGGGTCGGGCGGGTGGAGCGGACTTCCTTGAGGATGTCGAGCCCCCCCTGCCCGCGCGGTGCGCCGGGGAGGACGAGGTCGAGGAGGATGAGGTCGGCGTCGACGCCGCGCGCGGCCTCGAGGCCGTCGGGGAAGTTGGCGGCTTCGAAGGTCTTGTAGCCGGCGAACTTGAGGGCGTCGGCGACGCCCTGCCGGATGGCGGCGTCGTCCTCGATGAGCAGGATGCGGTGGTTGGGCATAAGGGTCGGGGCGCGACTTCAATATGGTATCGAGTCGCGGGCGGGCGGGGGTAACGGGCGTGTAAATGAGGTTCGGGAGGGGCGGCGGCGGGTGCGCGGCGGGTAAGGCGTGCGGGGGGCGCGAGATAGGGCGATTGTCTTCGCGCGGAAAAGCGGGACTTTTCGGTACAAATCGGTACTTTTCGGTACTTTTCGGTACCGGGGAGCGACGAATCGGTACGGGGGAGTGGTGCGGGTTGAGAAAGAGCGGTCGGTCTACATTACGGGGGGTGTCTCGCTCGCGTGGTGCGGGGCGCGCACGGGGGTGGACTGGGGGAGCGTGGGGCTGGACGAATTCTGCGGAATTGTTCCGGGCGGGGTAGCGCGGGGGTGGTGAAGGGCGCGCACCCTCGGGAAGCAGGCGCGGTGAGGCGCGGGAGCGCTCACGTGCACCTTCGGTGCGACCGCTAAGTACGGCCTTGACGGTGGGACGCGGGCGGCGCGGGCGGTGGGCGGTGCCACCCTACTTGGGGTCGATCTCGACCTTGAGCGGGTCCGCCCAGACCTTGTGCTCGTCCGTGTAGTACAGGTACGCCCGGCTCGCCGGCGCCGTGTACGTGCCGGGGATGGCGGCGGTCAGGCTGAGGGGGATCTCGCGCTTGTCCGAGGGCTTCATGGCGCGCCAGTAGAGGACGACG
>DATHXE010000224.1:0-14843 GCA_035459845.1 Tepidisphaeraceae bacterium
CACGGCGTCCCCCGCGTCGGCCTCGACCTTGACCACCGCCCCGCGCACCGCCGGCGCGACCTCGTACACCTCCGCCGGCTCGAGCCGCCCGGCCACCCGCACGACGTCCGCCCCGTCCGGCGCCGCCGCGGGCGGGGGCGCAGTCGCCGGATCCGCCGCGAGGACGACCAGCGCGGGCCACGCGCCCAGTCCGATTCCGATCACGCCCCGAACGATGCGGCTCGCCATGACGACTCCTCGCTTAACGGTGTGAGACCCCTGCCGTCCGGCCCGGGTGAAGATCCGCTGAAATCGCCGGCCTTCTCCGCGCTCCCTCTGCGCTCTCCGCGTCTCGGCGCTGAGCATTTCCGACGTCGCTCAATCGTACTGCAGCACCGAGTGGATCGGGTAGTTCCCGACCTTCTCCCGTCCCCCGAGCCCCGCCAGTTCGATCAGCACGGCGATGCCGGCGATCGTCCCGCCGAGCCGCTCGACCATGTCGCAGCAAGCCTTCATGGTCCCGCCGGTCGCCAGCAGGTCGTCGACGATCAGCACGCGCTGCCCGCGGACGATCGCGTCCTCGTGCATCTCCAGCGTGTCCGTCCCGTACTCCAGGTCGTACGTGACCGACACCCGCTTGTGCGGGAGCTTCCCCGGCTTGCGCACCAGCCCGAACCCGGCCGACAGGCAGCACGCGACCGCCGTCCCGAAGATGAACCCGCGGCTCTCCGCCCCGATGACCAGGTCGATGTTCTTCCCGCGGAACGGGTTGGCGAGCAGTTCGACCGACAGCGCCAGCCCCGACGGGCTGGCGAGCAGGGGGGTGATGTCGCGGAACAGGATGCCCTTCTTGGGAAAGTCGGGGATGTCGCGGATCAGGGGCTTGAGGGTGTCGCGCATGGGCGGAGTGTACCGCCGCCCGTGAATTAGTCTTCGTCGATGAGCAGTTCTTCGATGAATATCGTCGACTCGTCCGCCGCATACTTGAAGACGACGCGGAGGCTGACCTCCGACCCGTCGACCGTGAGCACCAGCGGGTACGATGCCGCTCCGCGAACGGCGATCGGAGGCACCCGGTCGATGAAATCGCCCGGGTGCGCGGACATTGCGTCGAGCAGATCCAACACGGCCTCTTGCGCCTCGACGGGTAGCCGAGATCGAACGGCGTGCCAGAACGTGTCAGTGAGACTTAGCTCGAAGCTCACGGCGCGCTTGCTCCAGAGTGATGAAACGGCCCTCGCGAATGTCCTGATCAGCCTTGGCGATTTGCACGGGATCGATGGACGCCAACAGCCGCACATGATCGCGCGCCTGTTTCGTCTCGATATCGAATCCCGACGCGTGAAGGTCGTGCCAAAGGTCATCGAACTGTCGAGACAGATCGATGCACAGCGCCCGATAGTGGATGGCCACGTTTGTCACGACGTCGTCGGAAACGCCCGGCATGACTTGACGCCATTGTTCCAATGCTTGGCGTAGTCCGTGGTATACCCCCATGAGCAGGCGACGCCGCTCCCGGAGAACCGTTGGGTCGGCACGAGTTGGCGATGGGTCATTGGCGTGCACCATGGGTCACCTCTGCCTCGATGATACCCCGCTGGAACGGCGTCTGCGACTACAAAGCAAACGGAAGCGAGGAGGCGCCCCTCCGGCGCCTCCTCGCTCGCAAACGTCTCGTGTTTTCGCGGCCGGAACCTACTTCGCCATCATCGCGTCGCGCAGCTTCCGCAGCGTCTCGTGCTCGATCTGCCGGACGCGCTCGCGCGTCAGGCCGATCCGCGCGCCGATCTCCTTCAGCGTCATCGGGTCCTCCCCGTCCAGCCCGTACCGCAGTTTCAGGATCTTCGCCTCGCGCTCGTCGATCGTGTCCAGTAGGCTCGCCAGGTGACGCAGCTCGTCGGTGTCCAGCACCTGCCGGTCCGGCGTCGGCGTGTTGTCGTCCGACACGATCTCCTCGATCGTCAGATCGTTGTCGCCGTCGCCCCCGCCCGACTGCGTCGGCGCGCCGTACGCCTTTACCGCCTTCTTGATGATCTTCAACTTCTTCGGCGTGATCTTCATGTGCAGCGCCAGCTCGTCCACGCTCGGCATGCGCCCGAGCTGGTCCTCGAGCTCGCGGTTGGCCACGCGCAGCTTCGACATCATCTCGACCATGTACGCCGGGATGTGGATCGGCTGCACGCTGTTGATCAGGGCCCGCTTGATCGACTGCTTGATCCACCAGCTCGCGTACGTGCTGAACCGGCAACCGGCCTCGGGGTCGAACCCCTCGACCGCCTTCAGCAGCCCGATGTTCCCCTCCTCGATCAGGTCCGTGAGGCACAGCCCGCGGTTCACGTAGTGCTTGGCGATGTTCACGACCAGCCGCAAGTTCGACCGCACCATCCGCTCGCGCGCCGCCGGGTCGTTGTCGTTGATGATCCGCCAGGCCAACTCCTTCTCCTGGTCCCCGTTGAGCAACGGCGACTCGTTGATCTGCTTCAGGTAGATCTGCAGGCCGGTCTGGACGGCGATCGAAGGCATGGCGGATTCCCGTCGTAAGAGTGCGCCCGGTCCGGGCCGCGCGCCGTCACCCCGGCGTGCGCCCGCCCGTGCGGGGGGTGACGGCCGTCCGGAGTCGCGGCGAGCCGCGCGTGCCCCGGTCGAACGTCACCATCTGGGCTATCGACCGGTTCGGGGCGCGACTGAACGCCGCGCCCGCCCTCGCTTACCGGACGACGCCCGCCGCCACGGGATTCCGCCGCCAATGCCGCGCAAGGGCATGCCGCCGATTTCCCCGCCCGCCGCCCTGCCCCTATGATCCTTAAAACCCGCATGACCTCCCCACCCCTCCCCCCGCACGACCCCCGGCCCCGACCCGTAACGCCCGGGCCGCCGCCCGCGGACCCCTCGATCTTCTACCCCCCGCCGGACGCCGCCGCCGTCGTCGAAGCGCACAAGCACGCGGCCTTCGCGCGCGAGTTGATCGCCCACACCCCGCGCACGTTCGTCTACCACGTGATCATCGCGATCAACGTCCTGGTCTACGTCGCGTTCGGCCTCAAGACCGGCGAGTGGGTCACCCCGAAGCCGCTCGACATGCTCGCCTGGGGCGCCGACAAGTGGGAGCTCACCACGGCCGGCCAGTGGTGGCGCCTGCTCACGTCGGCGTTCCTCCACTTCGGCGTGATCCACCTGGTCGCCAACATGTACGCGCTGTTGGTCGTCGGCAACCTGACCGAGCGGCTGTTCGGTAACGTCTACTTCGCGGCCCTCTACCTGCTGTCGGCGGTCATCTCGGGGCTCGTGAGCGTCTGGTGGGACCGCGCGCCCGACGGGACCGGCGCGGTCAGCGCAGGCGCGTCCGGGGCGGTGTTCGCGGTCTACGGGGCTGTCATCGCGTTCATCTGCGTCCGCCGCGGGCAGTTCCCGAAGGCCGCCGCGTCCGCCGTCCTGCAGAGCGCCGTGGTGGTCGTGGGGGTGAACATCGCGTTCGGCCTCCGGGCCGACTCGGGGATCAGCAACGCCGCCCACCTCGGCGGGCTCGTCTCCGGCCTCGTCCTCGGCGCGATCCTCGCCCGCCCGGTCGAGCGCGAGGCGCGCCGCCGGCAGGCGCTCCCGCGGTTGGCGGTCGGGGTCGGCGTCGCGGTCGCCGCGCTCGCCGTGGCGATCACCGTCATCCCCAAGGCTTCGACCGACGCCCGCGCCGAGATGTCGTTCGGCCGCGCCCGCTCCGCCTTTCTCGCCGACGAACACCGCGCCAACGAGGCGTGGGACGCACTGATCGGACCGCAGGGCATGGTGCCCGAGGGCGACGCCGAGTTCTCCCGCAAGGCCCGCGACATCGCCGCCGTGTGGGACGGCGCCGTCGTCCGACTGACCGCGGTCCCCGTCCCGCCCGGGTCGCCCAACCGCGTCGAGTACAACCTGTTCCTCGCCTACGGCGAGGCCCGCCGCGACGCCATGCTCGCCTACGCCGACGGCCGCTTCCGCGACGCCCGCAAGTTCCAAAAGAGCGGCGACGAGGCCGTCCGCGCCATCAACGCCCGCGGCGGCGCGCCGAAGTAGCGCCCCCCCTTCTCCGAAGCATGCCGGGGCAGAGTGCACGGGCTCCGCCCGAAACGCCGCCCCGGATCGGGTCGTTATCTCCATCCTCCAAAACGAAAACCGCCCCCCGGGTCATCCCGGGGGGCGGTCTCTATCTGCAACTGACGAGCGACGCTTACTTGTCCAGCTTTAGGCCACCCAGGCCCTCGCCGAACGCGCCGCCCTCGAGGCCGCCCTTGAGGCCCTTGGCCTTCGAGCGCTCGGCGCGAACCTCTTCGCGCTTCTCCTCTTCCTGCGCCCACTGGGCCCGCTTGAGCGACAGGCCGATCTTCCGCTCGTCCGAGTCCACGCGGAGGATCTTGACGTCCAGCTCCTGCCCGATCTTGAGGATGTCCTCGGGCTTCTCGACCTTCTGGTCGGAGATTTCCGAGATGTGCAGCAGGCCCTCGAGGCCCGGCTCGAGCTCGACGAACACGCCGAAGTTCGCGATCTTCGTGACGTGGCCCTTGACGACCATGCCCGGGCGGTAGTTGCCGGGGATGACGGTCGTCCAGGGGTCTTCCTGCATCTGCTTCAGGCCCAGCGCGATCCGCTGCTTCTCCTGGTCGACCGACAGCACGACCGCCTCGATGTCCTCGCTCTTCTTGAGGACCTCCGACGGGTGCCCGATCTTCTTCGTCCACGACAGGTCCGAGACGTGCAGGAGGCCGTCGATGCCCTCCTCGATCTCGACGAACGCGCCGTAGTTGGCGATGTTCCGGACCTTGCCCTTGACGACGCTGCCGGGCGGGTACTTCTCGGCCACGCGCTCCCAGGGGTTCTCCTCGACCTGCTTCATGCCGAGCGAGATCTCCTGCTTGTCCTTGTTGATCTCGAGGATCTTGACGTTGACCTTCTGCTCGGCCGCCACCAGCTCGCTCGGGTGGTTGATCCGCTTGGTCCATGACATCTCGGAGATGTGCACCAGGCCCTCGACGCCCTCCTCCAGCTTGCAGAACGCGCCGTACGACATGATGTTGACGACCGACGCCTCGTGCACCGAGCCGACCGGGTACTTGGTCTCGATGTTCTCCCAGGGGCTCGCGTCCTTCTGCTTCAGGCCCAGCGCGATCTTCTCCTTGTCCTTGTCGATCTGCAGGACCTTGACCTCGATCTCCTGGTCGATCTTGAGCATCTCGCTCGGGTGGTTGATCCGGCCCCACGACATGTCGGTGATGTGCAGGAGCCCGTCGATCCCGCCCAGGTCGATGAACGCGCCGAAGTCGGCGATGTTCTTGACCGTGCCCTTGACGATCGCGCCGACCTGCAGGCGCTCCATCGTCTCCTTTTTCATCTGGTCGCGCTGGTGCTCGATCATCTTGCGGCGCGAGATGACGATGTTCCGACGCTCCTCGTCGATCTTCAGGATCAGCGCGTCGATGCTGCGGCCGATCCAGTCCGAGATCTCGCCCGGGCGGCGGATGTCGACCTGCGACGCCGGCAGGAACACCGGCACGCCGATGTCCACCAGCAGCCCGCCCTTGATCTTCTTGGTGACCTTACCGGACACCGGGTCGCCCTCCTTCTTGGAGGACATGATCTTTTCCCAGTTGATGATGCGGTCGGCCTTGCGCTTGGAGATGCGCACCTGCCCGGTGTCGCCTTCGACGTCCTCCAGAAACACCTGCACCTCGTCCCCGAGCTGCACGGCGCCCGGCTCGTCGAACTCGCCCGCCTCGAGGATGCCCTCGGACTTCAGGCCCAGCTCGACGATGAAGTCGTCCCCGTTCTTCGACGAGATCTTCCCCTTGACGATGCTGCCGGGGTTCAGCGGCTGCGCCTGGTCTTCCTTGATCCGGTCCAGGATCGTCTCGCCCCCCAGGGCGGTGGCGACCGCCGCGTCCACGTCGTCCTCGAACGCGCCCAGCGAGTTAATCAGATTGTAATCGACCATGGTGACTGTTGCGGGCGACCCACGATGCGTGAGCGCCCTATCCTTTCGGTTCCGCGTGGTCCGTTTGGAAAGAGAACGCCAGCGTCCACGCGACACCGGCGACCCATAACCTGTGCTCCCCGGTCCGGCGCAGAACGCCCGCGCCACGGGGAAGGGGAATCGTAGCCCGGACCGGAACATTTGTCACGGGGGGGGGCACGATGGGCGAACATCGGATCGACGCGTCGCGGCGCGGGGAGTAAGTACGATTACTGCGGGCTGCCCGAAAGCCCACGGAACTTGTTCCGTGGGGCGCGCACCGGATCAGATGCAGATTTCTCGCGGAAATGTCAGACGGATCATTTCGAACGGGGCACCCCTATTCCGTGTTTCCGCAGGACAATTCGTAGAGTAGGATGGGCGGGCACGTTATTGCCGTCTCAAGTCGACTCGGAGGAAACCACCGTGAACATCCGTCCGTCCAACCGACCGCCCGTCCGAGTGAAGGCGTTTACGCTCGTCGAACTGCTCGTGGTCATCGGGATCATCGCGCTGCTGATTTCGATCCTGCTGCCCGCCTTGTCGAAGGCGCGCGAACAGGCGCAGCAGGCGGCATGCCTGTCGAACATCCGCCAACTCGGCCTGGCGCTCCAGATGTACGCCAACGACTTCAAAGACCAGATCCCGATCGGCTATGGCCAGGGCCAGCCGTGGACGGGGTACTACATTATCCCGAACGGCGCGAGTCACTCGGTCATGGGGGTGATGGCATTGACGGGCCACCTCGACAGCCCGCAGGCGTATTACTGCCCGAGTCAGAACGACACGCGGTTCCAATACGACAGTCCGGATAACCCCTGGAAGCCGGTGAGCGGCAAGCACACGCGCCTGGGCTATACGTGTCGGCCGACGGTCGACTGGAACGGGAGCCAGACGGTGAAGGTCGGGGGTGTGAACAAGCCGATGACGAAGATGACTCAGCTGAAGTCGAAGGCCATGCTGTCGGACATCGTCGGCATCCCGATGAACTCGCCCGACTTTACCAGCGTGCACCACAAGAAGATCAACGTCATGTACGCCGACCGGGCCGCCCGGGCGATCCCGAAGTCGGTGTACGAGAAGTACCAGGCCAAGGTGGAGGGACAGGGGACCGGGAGCGGCAACATCCTCGACTACCTGAACGAGGCCCAACCAGACGTGGGGAGCATTTGGACGGATTACGACAAGAACTGACCGGCGGGGCCGCTTCAGCGGCTCTGCCACGCTCTTCAAACGAGAAGAACCCACGGCACGCGCGCCGTGGGTTTTCTGTTTTTCACTCAACGGTCCGTGCGACGCGATCCATCACGCGAACCGAAGCACCCGAGCCCCGTGCCCCTTGTCTTGAAGGTGCGACATGACCAGCCCGACGTAGCTCGTCTTGACCACGGCTTTGCCGCCCAACCCCAGCAGTTCCTGGACTTTCTGGATCGCCTGCTCGCTCGCCCCTTCAATCTCCACGTACGTCCCGAGGTGGGGCAACTCGTCCAGCTCCACCTTGCACCCCTCGACCTGCCACGACTGCCGCCGCTTCTCGAAGCTCAGCACCTGCGCGAACTTGAGCACCTCGAGCAACTCGACGGCCTTCTTGAAATCGCCGACGCTCAGCTCCGTCTCGTCGCGGAGCTTCATGGTCCCCGGCTGGCGCGGGCCCTTGTACGTGAGCGTGCACTTTTCCTTACCGTCCGACCCCTTGGCCGAGCGCACGCGCAGGCCCTTGTCGGCCGCGAGGAGCGACCGGTCCTCGGTGTCGAAGATGGCGTTGGTCTCGAGGTCCTCGCCGAGCAGGGTGGCCTTGAGCTCCTTGAGCCGGGCCCGGACGGCGGTGTGCGAGTCGACCTTGATCTTGGCTTCGATTTCAACCGGCATAGGCGGCAGTCGCGGGTGGGGGTTGGGGGAAAGGACGCGGGATCCGTGCGGCGCATGATATGCGCCGGGCGAGGGTAAGTCACACGCGTGCCGCGCCCGTGCATCACTGAAGTGAGCACGCCGGCGTCATTTGACGACGAAATTGACCAGGCGCTTGGCGACGTACAGCTCTTTGACCAGCGTCTTGCCGTCGATGTGACCGCGGACGCCGGGGTCGGCCTTCGCCGCCGCCAGCACGTCCGCCTCGGCCGCGTCGGCGGGCACCGTCACCTTGCCGCGCAGTTTCCCGTTCACCTGCACCGGGATCTCGATTGCCGTCTCGGCCAGCTTGGCCGGGTCGTGGGGCGGCCACGGGCGGCGGGCCAGCGTCTTGTGGTGGCCCAGGCGCTCCCAGACCTCTTCCGCCAGGTGCGGGGCCAGCGGCGCCAGCATCAGCGTGAACGTCTCGGCCAAGTCGCGCGGGACCTGCTCCAGCCGGCCCATCTCGTTGTTCAACTTGATCAGCTCGGCGATCGCCGTGTTGAACCGCAGGCCCTCGATGTCTTCGCCAACCTTCTTGATCGTGCGGTGCATCTGGCGCTCGAGCGCGTCGGGGATCGGACCGTCGGAGATCCTGGGGATCTCGGATTTCGGATTTCGAATCTCGGATTTGGCGTCGGCAGTGACCGTGGTCGTCGACGCAGGCGCGACGACCGTGACCGATCCCGCATCATCCTTCATCCTTCCTCCTTCATCCTTCTCTTCCCCCTCCCCGACCAGGTTCCGCCAGACCGCGTTGAGGAACCGCGTCATCCCGATGATGTCGCGCGTGCTCCACGGCTTTTGCGCCTCCAGCGGGCCCATATACATCTCGTACAGCCGGAACGCGTCGGCCCCGTAGTGCTCGACGATCGTGTCCGGGTTGACCGTGTTCCCGCGGCTCTTGCTCATCTTGAAGCTGCGCGCGTCGACCCGGATCGCCTTGTTCGCCTTCAGCGCGTACCCGTCGCCGGACTTCTCGATCAGGATCTCGTCGATCCGCTTGCCGTACAGCTTTTCGCCGGACTGGCGGTGGATGCCGAACATGCGCACGCCCGCCTCGCTCGCCTCCTCGTCGACGTCCTTGACGTCCGCCGCCGACACCGGCCGGCCCATCGTGTCTTCGAAGAAGTGGTACTCGGTCTCGCCCAGGATGAGCCCCTGGTTGACCAGCCGCCCGAACGGCTCGGGCGTGCTCACGTGCCCCAGGTCGAACAGCACCTTGTGCCAGAACCGCGCGTACAGCAGGTGCAGCACCGCGTGCTCGACCCCGCCGACGTACAGGTCGACGGGCATCCAGTACTTCTCCTTTTCCGGGTCGACGAACCGCTCGGGGTTCCGCGGGTCGATGTACCGCAGGTAGTACCAGCACGACCCGGCCCACTGGGGCATCGTGTTCGTCTCGCGCGTGAACTGCTCGCCCGCCGTGTCGGTGTACTGGATCCACTCCTTCGCCTTGCTCAGGGGCGGCTCGGGCGTGCCCGTCGGCTTGAAATCTTCCATCCCCGGCAGCGTCAGCGGCAGTTCCGACTCGTCCAGCGGGTACGCCTCGCCGGCCTCGTCCAGCACGATCGGGAACGGCTCGCCCCAGTACCGCTGCCGGCTGAACAGCCAGTCGCGCAGCTTGTACTTCACCGCCTTGTGCCCGACGCCCTTGTCCTCCAGCCAGTCGGTGATGACCTCTTTGGCCTGCTGGGTGGGCAGGCTGTCGATCAGGGGCGAGTTCACCGCGATCCCCTCGGCCACGAAGCACTCCTTCGGGTCGTGCACGTTGATCACGTTCAGCACGTCCGGCCGCTGCACGACCTGCACGATCGGCAGACCGAACTTCCTGGCGAACGCCCAGTCGCGCTCGTCGTGCGCGGGGACGGCCATGATCGCGCCCGTCCCGTACCCCATCAGCACGTAGTCGGCGATCCAGACGGGGATCTGCTTGTTGTTGACCGGGTTGATCACGTACGCGCCGGTGAACACGCCGGTCTTGTCCTTCGCGTCCGCCATCCGGTCGCGCTCGGACCGGGCGGTGACGGTCGCGCGGTACCCGTCGACGGCGGCCTTGTGTTCGGGCGTGGTGATCCGCTCGACCAGCGGGTGCTCGGGCGCCAGCACCATGTAGGTCGCGCCGAACAGCGTGTCCGGGCGCGTCGTGAAGACGGTAATCAGGTCGCCGGGCACGTCGGCGGCGTCTTCGGCGGTCACGATCGGGTCCGCCGACGTGACCGTCGCGGGATCGACGACCAACTCGAAGTCGACCTCCGCCCCGACCGACCGCCCGATCCAGTTTCGCTGCATTTCCTTCAGCGATTCGGGCCAGTCGACCCCGTCCAGGTCCGCCGCCAGCCGGTCGCTGTACGCGGTGATCCGCAGCATCCACTGGCGCATCGGCCGCCGTTCGACGGGGAACCCGCCGACCTCGCTCTTGCCGTCGATCACCTCTTCGTTCGCCAGCACCGTGCCCAGCCCGGGGCACCAGTTCACCGGCACCTCGTCCGTGTACGCCAGCCGCGCGTTGGTCAGCACGTCGGCTTGTTCGTCGTCGCCCAGCTCGCGCCACAGGCGCTCGGTCCGTACCTCGCCGGCGACCGTTTCCAGCCCTTCCTGCGTCGGGTTCACGTGGATCGACAGGTCCGGCGCGACCACGTAGTTCTCGTTCGCCAACTCGTTCATCAGGTGGGCGATCGGCATCGCCTTCTGCTGGAGCGGATCGAAGTAACTGTTGAACAGCTGCAGGAAGATCCACTGCGTCCAGCGGTAGTAGCCCGGGTCGGTCGTGTCGACCTCCCGGTCCCAGTCGTAGCTCAGCCCCAGCATCTGGATTTGCCGGCGGAAGTTCTCGACGTTCTTCCGCGTCGTCTCGGCCGGGTGGACGTTGTTCTTTATCGCGTACTGCTCGGCGGGCAGGCCGAAGGCGTCCCAGCCCATCGGGTGCAGGACGTTGAACCCCTTCATCCGCCAGTACCGCGAGACGATGTCGGTGGCCGTGTACCCCTCCGGGTGCCCGACGTGCAGGCCGGCGCCGGACGGGTAGGGGAACATGTCCAGGATGTACTTCTTGGGGGCCCCCGGGGCGTCGGCGGGATCCAGCGCGCGGAACGTCTTGTTCTCCAGCCAGTAGCGCTGCCACTTCTTTTCGATCGCGGTGAAGTTGTAAGCCATAGCGGGTCCGATGATAGCGGAAAGGCCCGGGTGCGGAAGGTACGGGTTTCGCGCGGGGGTCTGACGGTGCGTCGAGCGGAGATGAGGAGTTGAGGGGAGGAGGGGATGAGGGGATCAGGGGGATGTACTCGAGTTATTTTGCCTGACTCTTCTTCTTTGCGCCCTTTGCGTCTTTGCGGCCACTCCCGGTTTTCCCGATCGCGCCGCTTCCGATAACCGTCAATCCGAAAGATTTTTGGAGAACTCCTCTAAATTGATCCGACGGCCGCCCGATAACCGATGTGGGACACGGGAAGTAAGCCAGAACCCCAGATCGTGTCCCGGAAGAGGTGCGTCATGCTGCTGCTGAATCAAACCAGTGTCGAGTCCGCCCCGAAGGCCAAGGGCCGCCGGTCGAGCGCCGAGGCCGTGCCGTCCGAGCGCCGCCGCGGGCTGCGGATCGACCAGTCGCGCCCGATCAAGGTGTTCGAGCCGACGTCGAGCCGGTACTTCGCGGGCCAGACGTGCGACGTGAGCTCGACGGGCCTGAGGATCGAACTGCCCGCGTCGATGCCCGTGCGCGAAGGCCACACGGTCAGCGTGCACGTCGGCATGTCCGACAAGGGCCAGCCCCTCGCCAACCGCCGGGCGATGATCCCCGCGAAGATCGTCTGGCTCGTCCGCACGGGCGACCTCAAGTCCCCCAAGCTGATGGCCGGCGTCGAGTTCGTCGCCAGCATCGCGGCGCACCTCGACGCGGCTTGAGCCTTCGCCGCGCGGAACGCGCTCCCCTTCGGGCTCGCTTCACGCTCGCCCTTCGGGTCGCGGCTAAACGAGACAGGGTCAGTGATACACCGGGGCGGCGCGTTCCTCTCGGGCGCGCCGATCCCCACAAGCGTCCGATGACCAAGGCACCCGCGCCCCGCGCGGGTGCCTTTGTCGTAACAAACGGGCGGGCAATCGTTTATTCAAAGTGCGGCGAATTTCGGGGGCCCTCGCGCGTTCAACGTTTGTCCGGGCGAGCGTACGATGTGCGTACCCTTCGCGCCCCCGGCGTGCACTTATGAAGTGACGCACGCCAGTCCTTATGGAAGAAGCCGCTCGTAAATTCGCCCGTCGGATCCTGCTGATCCACCTCGCGCTGTTGATTGCAGTCTGCGCGATCGTGTTCGGCGCGTCGCGCGAGGTCTACAGCAACACGCGCGAGCAGGCGATCAAGCAGGCCGAGTCGCGCCAGCAGGTCCTGGCTTTTCAGACCGCGAAGGGGATCGAGGCGTTTTATCGGTCGATCATCAACGACCTGGACCTGCTCCGCCAGGCCCCGGCCGAGGAGGACGACGATGCCGCCGCCGCCACGCCGACCACGCTCCCGACCGCCAACGCCCCCCCGACTCCCGGTGGATTCGACTTCCGCCCATTCTTCCAGTCCCTGATGGGCGGCGACCCGCGGACCGCCAGCACGCCGATCGGTCGGATGTACGCCGGCATCCTGTGGAAGCAACTCGAGCAGCGGGCGTCGCACTTGTTCCGGGTGGACCGCGACCGCATGGGGCGCAAGCAGGACCGCGAGTTGCTGCGCGACCGCGGGCCGATCCTCGTGCCGCTCAGCCCGCCCAACCCCAAACTGGTGCACCCGCGCGACATCCTGGCCCGGCAGATCGAGTGGCTCAAGGCGGTCGACAAGCCCCAGATCAGCGCGTTCGAGAAGTACCTGACCGCCGACGGCGCGCAGGAGGGCCTGAACCTCGTCGCCGTGCCCACGCCCGAGCGGAACCGGCTGATCGTCGTCGCCGTCCCGATCGAGGAAGTGCAGCGGCGATTTTTCAAAGAGCTGAACGAAGGCGACCAGCCGACCAACGCGTTCCTGGTCGACGAGACGGGCACGATCATGGTCGCGTCGAACCCGCAGCTGATCGGCCGCGAGGTGTCGACGCTTAAGGACGAGGACATCTCGCGCCTGGCCAAGGCGTACTCCGAGAAGCCCGCCAAGGCCGTCTCGACGATCGAGCGGGATTACGTCCTGGGCGGGCAGACGTTTCCGCCGGGCCTGGTCGCGATCGAACCCGTGGGCGTCACCGGCAAAAAGTGGATGCTGATGGTCGTCACGCCGCTCAGCGACGTCGACATGGTCGTCAGCCGGGTGTTCAAGCGGGCCCTGTTCTGGGCGGTGTTCGTCGTCTTCTCGATGACCGCGATCCTCGTCTCGTCGAGCGTCCAGCTGATCCGCGGGCGCATCCGCATGGAGCGCGTGCGGCACGACCTGCTCACCCGCGAGCTCCGCCAGGCCCGCGAGATCCAGATGGCCTGGCTGCCCCGGCACGGCGTGTCGATCCCCGCGATCGACATCGCCGCCATGAACCACCCGGCCAGCCACATCTCGGGCGACTTCTACAACTGGTTCGAGCTCCCGGACGGGCGGACGGTCGTCACGATCGGCGACGTGACCGGCCACGGCATGTCCGCCGCGTTCCTGATGGCCACGACGCAGCTCCTGGTGCACACCACGATGCTCCGCCTGGGCGACCCGGGGCGGACGCTCACGGACGTCAACCGCCAGCTCTGCATGCAGGTGTTCAACGGGCAATTCGTGACGATGCTGGTGTGCGTGATCGACATCGACGGGCAAACGGTGGAGGTCGCGACGGCCGGCCACTACCCGCCCCTGATGAGCCGGGACGGCGCGTTCGCCCACCTCACGGTCGAGCCGCAACTCGTGCTGGGCGTCGAGAAGGACACGCGGTACGAGACCGAGCGGTTCGTCCTGCCCACCGGGACCTCGAGCCTCGTGCTCTACACGGACGGCGTGCTCGACGCGCGCTCGGCCGATGGCAAGCGGTTCACGGCCAAGGGCCTGCTCGACGCGCTCGCCAAGTCCGCCGGGGCGGGGGAGTCGGCGCAGTCGCTCCTCGACAGCATCGTCGGCCGGGTGAACCAGTTCCGCGGCCCGACCGAGCTCCCGGACGACCTGACGATGGTCTGCATCCAGACGCAGGTGCAGGGGGCGCAGGTGGGGGTGGAGGCGGTGGGGGTCTGATCGTCGGGGAACGAGGACGACGACCTGTGGCGAGCTGTGGAATTCGGTGGCTGATTCACTCCCGATTTCTCCGTGCCGGAGCCTGTCCTGAGGCACGAAGGATCGCTCTGCGATGAATCCGCCTTTCTGATATCCTCACCGCGTGGCCGAGCCGCAGACTGCGACGAACGTTCCCCGCGTCACCCGTCCCCGCGTCGGGCCGTGGTTTATGTTTCGGGGGACGGCGGGGTTCGAGTTCAACTCGGTCGAGCTCCCGATTGCCCGTCTCGCGCCGGAACTCGTCGGCCTCCGCATCCTTCACCTCTCCGACCTGCACGTCCGGTCGTACTGGACGCGGGCGTACGACGAGCTGATCGCGGGGCTGGCGAAGGACCCGCCGGATCTGATTCTGTTCACGGGGGATTTCATCGACGACAAGCACGACCCCCGGCCGGCGCTGCCGCACCTGCGGAAGCTGCTGCCGGCGCTGCAATCGCGGCTGGGGACGTACGCGATCCTCGGGAACCACGACCCGGTGGTGGCGGCGAGCGATTTGGCGAAGATGGGGGTGAACCTGATCGACGGGGCGCGGGCGGTGCTGGAAACTGATTCGGCTTCGCTCGAACTGATCGGGCTGCCGGGGGTGGCCAGGCACGATCTGGACGCGGCGTACGTGGCGTCGCTGCCGGCTAAGACGCCCGGCGTGCTGCGGATCGTGCTGAGCCATTACCCGGATCACGTGCGGCGGATCAGGCCGCTGGAGGCGGATCTGATGCTGGCCGGGCACACGCACGGGGGGCAGGTTTGCCTGCCCGGGGGGCGGCCGCTGATCACCCACGACAAGCTGCCACG
>DATHXE010000225.1:0-4967 GCA_035459845.1 Tepidisphaeraceae bacterium
CGGAAAGACGACCGCCACCGCTCACGAGCACGCCGACGACCACGCGCCCGCCGTCCCCGGTCTGCCCGCGCGCCCCGCCGGCGGGGTCTTCGAAGCCTACCTCGCCCGCCAAGCCCCCGCCGACCCCGCGATTGCCAAGGCCAACAAGCGCATGGCCGCCCCGATCACCGTCGACTTCGAAAAGGTCTCCCTCAAGGACGTGCTCGACCTGATCCGCGACCGGGCCGGCGTCGACATGCTCGTCGACTGGAACTCGCTCAACGGCGTCGGCCTGAACGACGCCACGCCCGTCACCCTGCGCCTCAAGAACCCCCTCCGCGCCGACGACGTCCTGGCCCTCATCTCCCGCTCGCTCGGCGGGCAACTGGTCGTCGAGACGGCGCGCGGCGGCGTCATTGTCGTCTCCGCCGGCGGCGCCGTAGCGGCAGCCGAGGGACCGATGGTTACGCGCACGTACGACGTGACCGACTTGGCCACCGGCGAGGCCGGCCCCGCCGCCCCCGGCCCGCAGCCCAGCCCCGACGCCACCGTCGCCCAGCTCATCGCCGTCGTCACCCGCACCGTCCGCCCCGACGCCTGGGCCGACAACGGCGGGCAGTACACCGTCACGTCCTTCCGCGGCAAGCTGATCGTCAAGGCCCCCGAGGCGATCCACAAGGAGACGATCGAGCTCCTCGACATGCTCCGCGCCAAGCCCGCGAAGGCAAAGTGATCGAACCGCGCGACTACACCGCGCCGACGTTCGTCTCGATCAGCTCGTCCGCGAACACGCTCCCCCGCGCGCCACGCGACCCCACGAAATCCCCCACCCACGCCGTCGCCACCAGCGGGCTGGCCGCCAGCGGCGTGGTCGACACCGACGCGCTCGCGGCAAACGGGTAGGCAGTGTTCGCAGCCGGTTTGCGCTCCGCCGCCGCCGCCGCAAGGACCCGGCCGAACGTCTTGGTGCCGTACAAGACCATGTCCGGGATCAGCCGCTGCGCGATGGGCGTGCCCAGTCCGGTGACCAGGTCGTACCCGGGCTTGGCGCGGTGGCCGTTGTTCCCGCTGGTGATGTCGTGGAAGTCGGAGAACGGCACCTTGAAGAGCGCGTCGATCGTGCCCTTCGATTCCAGCGACCCGAGCCCGCGCGCCCCCCGGCCCTGGTTCACCAGCGCCACCAGCGCCGCCCACTGCGGCGCGCCCGCGCTCGTCCCGGCGACCGTGTACCACCCCTCGCCCTCCGACGAGTCGTACACCGAGTAACCCGTGATCGGGTTGGCGTTGTACGACACGTCCGGGCTGGGCGAGTTGTCGATCTTCGACAGCCCCCCGCCCGAACTGCCCCACCCGGTCTCCGAGCGCCAGTAGTCGTCCGGGCCCAGGTCGAGCGTCGTCCCGCCCACGGCGAGCACGCTCGGGCTGGTGGCGGGCCAGGTCGCGTCGATGCCGTCGTCGCCGGACGACGCGACGAACGACACCCCCCCGCGCATGCCCGCCCCGCCGATGTGCCGCTTGGGCGTCACGAAGTACGGCTCGTAATCGGTCTGGCCGAAGAATTCCTCGGTCCCCCACGACATCGAGACGACGGTCACGCCGGGTTGCCGGCGAGCGTAGTCGACCGCGTCGAGCAGGTCCTCGATGTCGTCGGAGATCGCCTCGACGTGCAGGATCTTCGCCCGCGGGGCGATCGCGTGGGCCCACTCGACGTCCATCGCCGCCTCGCCCGCCCACGCCGTGTCGACGCGCGGCAGCCGGCCCCGGCTGTCGCGCATCGTCACCTGGCTGAAGATCGGCGCGCCCGTTAAATCAGTGTTGGGCAGGTCGAACTGCTGGTTGAACACCTTCAAATCGTTGGCGACGTTCGGCGCGCGGTACGCCGTCACGACCGCGATCGTCTGCCCGCGCCCGTCGGCCGTGTTGCGCCCGCCCCCCTTCCCGAGGAACGCGACCTGCTCGAACCCGTACGCGCGGCGCATCTGCGCCGGCGTAAAGCCGTCGGGCGTCGCCGCCATCAGCACGCGCGGCTCGAGGGACTGGATCAGCGTGTCGGTTTCGGACATGGAGTTCGATCGGCGATTCGGGGCGGACCGGGGGACGACGATGATATGGACGCCGCCGGTCGGTCGGGTGACACATCCTATCCGGGATTCCCCCGGGATCGCGACTCGGCCGGCGTTCGGGGAGACGCAGCATATACCGCCGCGGCCGCTTGCGCGGCGGTCGCGCGCTCGGTTGCGAGTTCTACGACGTGGCAGACCGGAAGGTTGGGAGAAGTTGGACGGATATCCGATCGGAGCGGCCCGCTCGCCTACGGTGGGCGCAGTAACGTCTTGTAGCCCCCACGCTTGCGGGGCGGTTTCACGACGGAATCGCGCCGCGTCGTGATGGGCGTCACTCGACTAAAGTCGGATCGGCTCGGCGCGTGGCATTGCACCCCGCGGGATCCTAGGATCGCGGACCATGACTCCCCTTCGCGCGCTCGCTTTGATAGTTGCCCTGATGACCCCTGCCGCGCTCGCCGACGAGAAGGCGCCGGCGACGATACAGCGGCTCAAGCCCGCGGAGTTCGAGCAGGTCGTCGCCAAACCCGGCGTGATCGTCCTCGACGTCCGGACGCCCGCCGAGTTCAAGACCCGGCGCCTCAAGGGCGCCGTTCTGGCGGACGTGAAGTCGCAGACGTTCGAGAAGCGGATCGCCGAGCTCGATAAGACCAGGCCCTACGCCGTCTACTGCGCCATGGGCCCCCGCAGCACCAAGGCCTGCGAGTTGCTTCGCAAGGCCGGGTTTACCCAGCTCTACGAGCTCGACGGCGGCATTCTGGCGTGGGAAAAGGCGGGCAAACCCGTTGACCGCGAGTAGCCGCGCATCCCGTCAGCTCGGACGACCCGCTCGGCGCCTCTTCGAGAGACGTTCACGACTCACCCGAAAGCCCGACGGAGCTTGCTCCGTGGGTTTTGCCGGTCACGCGCGTCCGCGCCCCGCCTCACGCGTTCGCGCTCTTCTCGCACTTCTGGATATAGCGCTTCACGCGTCGGGCGACGGGCGACGCCGCCTTCTTGGGGTGTTTGCGGGCCAGCAGTTCGAGGTGGCCGCGGATCGATTCGAGCAGCATCATGTTCCGGCTCATATCAGCTCCCATCGCCCGTTCCCGGGCAGTTGTGGTCAGCAGCAGCGGTGGACAGTTCGCTCGATTGGATTGTCGTATCTGACGCGGGTTCGTTGGACCGACTGACCGCTTCAGGGCAGTTCAATACGTCGACCCGCCTCCGCCGCCCCCTTGAGCAATTGCAGGACCCGTGGGGAGTTTTCATCAGAATTGCGCTTTTATCGGGCAGTCTGATCCGCCGCAGAATAATTCGGGTTTTGTTCGTTAGGCGTTCGATAGGTTAGATGTCATGTTCGCGTTCTGTTCGGACGCGAAAGTCATACCCGCCCGCTGAAGCGAGCTCGCCGGAAGCGGGGCTCGCCGAAGTCGAAAGGAGAACGCCATGGTCGCCCAGGTTCAACGCGTGCGTCGCGTCCGTCCGTCGTCCCCCGCCTTCGCCCACGCCGACATCTTGAGCCGGCTCGGCGAGACGATCTGCGTCATGATCACCGTCGAGCCGCCCCGCCACCGAGGCCCCCGCGCCGACACCGCCGACCGCTCGACCGCCCACCCCGAGCTCTGCCCCGCCGCCGGCAACGACAACGTCCCCCCGATCCAGGCCGCCCACAGTGCCTGCGAGTTCGACGAAGACCCTGAACGGTGGGATGGGTTGTCGTGAGTGGGGCAGAGGGGAAAACGAAAAGACGAAAAACGTAAAGGCGTAAAGCGAGACGGGCACGGAGGCTTGTCTCGCTTTACGTTTTTTCGTTTTTCGTTTTCCGCCGGCCCCCTCCGCCCCTATGCGCCCCCGCGGCGCGGACGTAAACTCACCGTCCGGAATCGCACGTCTTCCCAACCCTCGAGGAGTTCACCGCATGCCGCGCCCCACCCGTCCGTCCGGCTTCTCGCGCCGGGCCTTCCTCGCGTCCGCCGCCGCCTCCACCGCCGCCGTCGCCCTGTCGCGCACCCGCATCTACGGGGCCAACGACCGCGTCAACATGGGCTTCATCGCCGTCGGCGGCCGCGGGTCCTACTCCGTCAAGTGGTACGACGACCTCTCCAAGCCCGCCTCCGCCGACGCCCAGAAGTCCGGTAAGGCCCTCCCGCCCGAAAACCTCCGCATCGCCGGCCTGTGCGACGTCGACGGCAAGACCCTCGGCACCGTCGCCAAAAAATATCCCGACGCCAAGGCCGAGATCGACTTCCGAAAAATCCTCGACGACAAGGACATCCACGCCGTCGTCATCTCCACCTGCAACCACTGGCACGCGCTCGCCGCCGTCTGGGCCATCCAGGCCGGCAAGGACGTCTACGTCGAGAAGCCCGTCTCCAACAACGTGTGGGAAGGCCGCAAGATCGTCGAGGCCGCCCGCAAGTACAACAAGATCGTCCAGGGCGGCACTCAACAGCGCTCCGACCCCGTCCAGAAGCAGATCAAGGAACTGATCAAGTCCGGCGAGCTGGGCAAGATCCAGTGGGTCCGCGGCAACCGCTACGGCGTCGACGCCCGCGGCTCCATCGGCAAACTCGACCAGCCCCTCAAGCCACCGGCCGACGTCAACTACGACCTCTGGCTCGGCCCCGCCCAGGACCAGCCGATCTTCCGCAAGAAGTTCCACTACGACTGGCACTGGGTCTGGAACACCGGCGCGGGCGAGATGGGCAACTGGGGCGTCCACATCCTCGACGACATCCGCAACGTCCTGGGCGACCAGTACTCCCTCCCCAAGCGCATCCTCTCGGCCGGCGGACGCGTCGCCTGGGACGACGCCGGCGAGTCCCCCAACGTCCACACCGTCTACTTCGACACCGGCGGCATCCCCGTCATCTTCTCCCTCTCCAACCTCCCCCTCAACAACAAGGACCGCAAGACCCAGGCGACCGTCTGGCGCGGCCAGCC
>DATHXE010000226.1:0-3001 GCA_035459845.1 Tepidisphaeraceae bacterium
ACCCCCACTCCAAGGACATCCCCTACGACTGGGCCCGCAAGGACGGGTGAGGCGGGACATTGCCCATTTCCGATTTCCGATTGCCGATTGACCGGCACGTGCGGATCGGAGACGTTCGGGCGAGAGGGGAAATCCCGCCCGCTCAATGGGCAATCGGCAATGGGCAATCGGCAATCGTCATGATCCAGAAGATGTTCCGAGTCGTGTCCGACCGCTCGCGCCGGCGGAAGATCCAGATGTTCTACGACATCATGCGCCCGCGCGCCGGCACGCGCATCCTCGACGTCGGCGGCGAGGCCGGCGACGCCGCCGGCAACACGATCCAGCCCAACAAGCAGCTGATCGACTCCTACCCGACCAAGTCGAACATCACCCTCATCAACCTGTTCTTCCCCGACGTCCAGCGCGCCCAGCGGGCCGTCCCCGAGCTCAAGACCGTCTGCGGCTCGGGCCTGCAGCTCCCGTTCGCCGACAAGTCGTTCGACATCTGCTACTGCAACGCGGTCATCGAGCACGTGTTCAACTTCGAGAACCAGCGCCTCTTCGCCCGCGAGATCATGCGCGTCGCCAGGAGTTGGTTCGTGACCACGCCCAACCGCTGGTTCCCGTTCGAGCCCCACCTCCGCCTCCCGCTGGTCACCTGGCTCCCCCAGGGCGTGCAGCACAAGATCGGCTACAAGTTCGGCTACCTGCACATCAAGAAGAAGTACGGCTCGGGCGCCGACCGCACCGACATCTGCCTGCTCAGCCGCCGAAAGCTCAAGCAGCTCTTCCCGACCTCCCGCGTCGTCCGCAACGGCGTCCCCGGCTTCACCCCCACCTTCATCGCCTACGGCGGCGAGATCCTCGACCAGCACGGCGCCACCCTCCCCGCCGACGGCGACTTCCTCCGCCCCATCGCCGCCGCGTGACGCTCACGACCGCCTCGGTTTAGCCGCGACCCGCAGGGCAAGCGCCAGCGCCGCCCGCAGGGGAGCGCGTCGGAGGCTCGCGACCGGTGACTCGCGACTGCGTCGCGAATCCGACTCCACAGGAGTTGGCGTGGACTCGCACGTCGTGCTACCTCCGCACCTCGTACCTCAAAGACGCGAACGCCCCGTACTGCGCCACCCCGACCAACCGCAGCCCCGGCGTCGCGATCCGCCGCGGCAGCAGGGGGGCCCCGCCGCCCAATGTGACCGGCGCGAACGTCACCAGCACCTCGTCGAGCAACCCCGCGTCGTAGAACTGCCCCGCCAGTTCACCCCCGCCGCAAACCCAGACGTTCTTCCCGCCCGCCACCCGCGCCATCTCCGCATGCACCGGCCGCACGTCCCCGCTAACGAGCCGCACGTCCGCCCCCTCGACCACCGGCAAGCCCCGATGCGTGAACACCCACGTCGGCTGCTCGTACGGCCACGGCTCGCGCTTCGGCGCGTCCGGCCCGATCGCGTGCTCCCAGAGCCACCGGTACGTCGTCGCCCCCATCGCGATCGCGCCGACCTCGGCGATGAACGCCGGGTAATCCGTCTGCTCCGGGTCCCCGAACTGCATCAGCCAGTCGAGCGAGTTGTCCGCGTCCGCAATGAACCCGTCGAGGCTCGATGCGGTGTAGTACTGAGTCTTCATACTCGATCCACCTGTCGCGATTCGTGGCATGGGTACCGCCCGCAGGGCGATACCCGTGTCTGTTGCTTCTGGCACTCGACGCGCTCCCCTTCGGGCGGCGCTTCGCTTGCCCTACGGGTCGCGGCTAAACGGGAGGCTCGGTCAGTTCCACTCGATGCCCATCCGGGTCCGCGACGACCGCCCGCCGACCCCACTCCGAATCCTTCGCCGGTGACACGACCCGCGCCCCCGCAAACCCGCCCAGCGCCGACACCGCCGCATCCACGTCCGCCACGGCGAACCCGACCCGCGCCGACGTCGACACGGGCATCTCCGCCGTCGCCGGATACAACTCGAACACCACGCCGCCGTCCTCACTCGCGTAATGCGCCGGCCCACTCCCGTGCGCGTGCCTCTCGAACCGCAACCCGAGCAGCCCGTAAAACGCCGCCGACCGCTCGATGTCGGCGACGCGGAGGACGACGAGGTTGAGGCGCGCGTCACCTGGCATCTGGCCCCCCGGTCTCCAGTACGCGCTGTAGCCGATCGAAATTCTCCTCGTTCCCCGCCTCCACGAACCGCCGCACCCGCCCCGCCTCTTCCGCCGAGTCGAACCGCATGTGCCACGTCAGCCGCGTCCCGCCGCCGCCCTCGTCCGCGAACGTCATCGTCATGTCAAACCCGTGCACCGGCTCGACGTGCCGGAACACGACCCGCTCGCCCGGCACGATCTCCACGAACACCGACTCGTTCGCGAAGACGGTCCCGTTCGGCGCGCGCATGTCGAACCGCCACCGCCCGCCCGGCCGCAAATCGAACTCGTGAAACGTGTTCACGAACCCCGCCGGCCCCCACCACCGCGCGAGCAGCGCCGGGTCCGCGAACGATTGATACACACGCTCGCGCGGCGCGGCGAACGACCGCTGGGAAGTAACGTCCGTCATGCCGCCGCCGAGCCCGAGGTCGCGATCACCTGGCTCACGCTCTCGTGGTCGAAGATCGCCGGCGCCCCGTCGGCGCTGACAAATACCGCGACGCCGCCGCGGATTACCAGCGCCTCCGGATGATCCACGCGGACGCGATCCCCGCTGACCAACTCTACGAGGTACGGCACGAACGGCGTCCGCTTCTGGAACGCGCGAATTGTCGTCTGGAAATGTTCGGGCGTCATAACGTCCGAGTATATCAGTCCGACGGGGTTACCGTCACACCCGTTCGGCTCGGATGGCAATCCGGTTGCCCCACCCCCCCGATCCGCTACGATCCGCCTAACCCGTCGTGCGTCCTTGCCGATAAACCCAACGTGCCCGGGCCTCGCGGTCCCGGAGTAGTCTATTCCCCGCACGGGCCCTCAACCGCCCGCGCCCAGTCGCACCCCGGAGTCGTCGTCATGAAAGGCATCATCCTCGCCGGC
>DATHXE010000227.1:0-5860 GCA_035459845.1 Tepidisphaeraceae bacterium
TTCTTTCTTCATCGTGGGCTGGAAGCCCACGCCACGACCGCACGCCCGTCCTCAGTGATTCACGCAAAACTCCGTCGACGCGATCAGCGCCCACGCCAGCTCGCCGATCGCGGCGTCGCGCCGGGCCTTGTGCTTTTCCAGGTACGCCGCGACGTCGGCGCGCTCTTCGTCGGTCGGGCGGCGGGTCAGCACGCTCAGGTACAGCTCGTCCGCGACCGCGGCCGAATCATTCTGCGTCGTAAGTCGCGCGATGAGGTTCCCCTCGCGAGGGTGCAGCCAGTCGAGGATCATCTCCGAGTTGGAGACGAACAGCGCGGCGGCCAGCGACGGCGTGAACTCGACCTCCGCCTCGCCCACCGGCCCGGCGAACGCGACGAGGAACTTCTTGCGCGCGTCCTTGAGCGTGACGGGGCCGGTCGTCTTGTTCGCCAGGCCCTTCTCGTCGTCGTTCACGTCGGCGTTAGGATCGATTTTCTTCTCGACCTTCGGCGCGGCCTTGGCGGCGGTCACGCGCTCGAGTTCGCCCGACGCCACGAGCACGCTGGTCGCCAACTGCTCCGCCGACATGCGCCGGAGCGAGGCGACCGCGTATTGCGACTCGGGAATGTCGCCCTTCGCTTGGCTCGGCACGATGCTCGACCGCTGGTACGCCTTCGTGAGCATCACCTCGCGCAGGAGCGCCTTCGCGTCGTACTTCATCCCCTTCAACTCGGCCGCCAGCAGATCCAGCAGTTCCGGGTGGCTAGGCGGGTTCGCGTCGTGGTGCAGGTCGAGCGGGTGGACGATGCCCCGGCCCATCGCCAGAAACCACAGCCGGTTGGCGACGTTTCGGGCGAACAGTTCGGTCTTCGGGAGCCGGTCGCCCAGCGCCTTGACCGGGCTGAACTTCGGCTCGCCCTGGAAGTTGGCCTTGCGGTCCGGCGGCTTGGCGTACTCCTGACCCTTCGGGAACGCGGGGATCTCCACCTGCTCCGCATCCCCCGGGACGCGCGGGCCGGTCTGCTTGGGCGTGACGGCGAACACCGACGTGAACTCGGTCTTCTTGTCGACCAGCTTCTCGCCGACCGCGGGGAACTTCATGTCCCGGCGGATGAAGGTGTGCCCGACGAACGTGTACAGGCCCTGGAAGTCGTCCTGCTTGTACTGCTTGATCGTCAGGTGATTGTGGCACTGGGCGCACTGCAGGTCCATGCCGAGAAGCAGCCGCCCGATGTCGCGCGTCAGGCGCGGGTGGTCGACGGGGTTCTGGCCGACCTGCTCGAGCCGCTTGGTGATGAACAGGGCGGACGCCCGCGTCTTGGCGTCCTCGGCATCCGGCGACAAAATCTCTCGCGCCAGTTGATCCAGCGGCTTACCCGCCTCGAACGAGGCCCGCAGGTACTCGTGCCACTCGAGCGAGTTGGCGTCGTCGCCGGTGCGGCGTTCCATGAGCATCAGCGTCCACGCGTCCGCCATGCGGCGCGGGAACTCGGGGGACGCGAGCAGCGCATCGATCAGCTTCGCGCGCTTGTCGGGGGCCTTGTCGTCGAGGAACGCGCGGGCCTGCACCGCCGTGGGGATCGACCCGGTGAGGTCCAGGTAGACCCGGCGGAGGAATTCGTCGTCGGCCGCCGGCCCCGCCGCGGGGACGGTCAGGCGCGCGTCTACGAGCGCGTCGATCCGCGCGTGCAGCGGCTCGGCCGCGCGGGCCTGCAGACCGACGACCGCGACCAGCATGAGTCCGCGCCACAACCAGGGGACGAGCGAGTCCAAATCGACACACCTCCGCGGCGGCCGGGGGGAGGCCGCCACACCCTGTCTATCCCGGCGGCCGGCCGGCGTTGCAGCGTGTGATGTAACCCGCGTCGCCGACCGGCTCGGGAGGGCGAGGCTCCGTCCGAGCCGTTCGGCGGACCTCGCCGTCCGGATGAGTCGCAGAGGGCGCAGAGGCGCAAAGGCTCAGAGAAGATAAGGCGGAGTCCGATTGGCCCCGGGAGGACGCGGTCCCGCGCCACCGCAAGCCCTCTGTGCTTCGTCCTCTTTGCGCCCTTTGCGCCTTTGCGTCCTCTGCGAACAATTCGAACGGCGCTCCCGCCCGAAACGGCTCGGACGGAGCCTCGCCCTCCCGCCAAGCCGATTGCGACGCCCGCGCCCGAGTGCTATCTTCCAACGCTCCACGTCACCCGTGTGCACCACTCCGAGCTGGGGAGCTTGCCGATGAGTCGCCTTCGCTGTGCCGCCGTCTGGATCGCCGCCGCCCTGGCCTGCCCGGCGCTGGCGCAGGAATCCCCCGCCGCCGCCCTGCCCGAGCCCACGCCCGCGCAGGTCGCGGAGACCGACGGCATCGTCAAAGAGATCTTCAAGGACGACTACGCCAGGCGCGGGCCGGAGGAGCGGCGCAACCTCGCGCTGAAGCTGCTGGACGAGGGGAAGCAGACCGCGGTCGATACCACGGCGCGGTACGTCATGTTCCGCGAGGCGCGGGACCTGGCGGCCAGCATCGGGGACGCCGAGACCGCGACCGCCGCGATCGCCGAGCTCGGCAAGACGTTCAAGGCCGACACGCTCGACATGAAGCTCAAGATGCTGACCGGCTTCAAGACCGGGACGCGCACGGCCGACCAGCAGCTCGCGTCGGCCGAGATGGCGATGAGTTTGATCGACGAGGCGCTGGCGGCGGACAATTACCCCGCGGCCCTGAGCTTCGCCGAGCTCGCCGGGTACTTCGCCACGGCCGCCAAGAACCCCCAGTTGGCCACCGCGACTTTGGCGCGCAAGGCCGACGTCGCCGCCCAGCAGGCCGCCGCGACCGAGGCGAAGGCCGCGGCCGTCAAGCTCGCGGCCAACCCGAACGACCCGGCCGCCAGCCAGACGGTCGGGCTCTTCCTGTGCGCGTTCAAGAACGACTGGGACAACGGCGTCCCCCTGCTCGCGCTGTCCGCCGACGCCGCGTGGGCCACCCCGGCCAAGGCGGACCTGGCCAACCCGGTCGACGTCGACGGGATGATCAAGGTCGCCGACCTGTGGTGGGAGCTGGCGAACAAGAACCTCAAGCTCCGCCCGAAAATCCTGAGCCGGGCGGAGTTCTGGTACAACCTGGCGCTGCCGAAGACCGAGGGGACGGTCAAGGCGCGGCTCGAAAAGCGGATCGAAACGATCGCGGCCGCGCGGCCCGCCGGGTCGTACACGGGCGTGGTCTCCGAAGAGACGCGCAAGCTGCTGCCGACGCCGAAGGAGCTGCAGACGCTGCGCGAGTGCGCGGCGGCGTACAAGGCCGGGAAGTACGACCGCCAGGGGGAGCTGATGACGATCCAGGGGGCGATCCACTCGCGCCTGTCGCCCGGCCTGAAGGACTGCGCCGAGGGCGACTTCTTCGCGCGGGTGCGGGCCGACGTGCAGGTCCGCAAGATGCTCGCGGAGTACGGCGTGACGGTGATCGGCTACCCGCTGTTCAACCAGTTCTGGCAGTTCGCCGAGACCAGCAAGAGCCGTGAGGACTTCGCGTCGCGCGCGCTGGCTTTCGAGCGGCTGGTCGCGGCCGAGCGGGTCATGGACCCGGCCGCGCTCGACACCGCCATGTACCAGGCGATCCGCGGGTACGCGTCGTCGAGCCGGGAGCTGACGACGCCCGCCCTGCGCCAGGGCTTCTGCACGTTCCTGCAGAACAAGGGCGTCAAGGCGGGGGTGGAGCGGTACCGCAAGACGATCGTCGGGCGGTTTTGAGCGCGGGGTTGATCGACTCCGCAGGTAATCAGCGCCGCTCGCGCCTGCGGCGGGCTGACGCAGAGGACGCAGAGGCACAGAGGACGCAGAGAGGAGAAGAATGGGGTGGTGGCCTCTGCCTGCCGCATTCCCGTGGCACGGGCATCCTGCTGCAGGATGCCCGTGCCACAAATGAGCATCGCGGCCGAAGCCTTCGCAGCCCCTCCCTCCCGATTTTGCGGTTGACGGATGCCCCCTCCCTATCGTTAGCTGAGCAATACGCCCGGAGTCGGGCGAGAGGAGAGTTATGCGCACGCCCGCCGTCCTGCTGATCTGCGTTGCCGCCGCCGCGTTGTCGGCCTGCACCGGGGACAGGTTTTCGTATCGCAACGACGACGCCGCCGCCGCGGACCGGGCAAGCCGGCCCGTGCCGCCGCCGACGACCGGGGCGACCGTCGTCGAGGACTTCTCGCGGTTCTCGCTGGCCGCCCCGACCGGCGACAAGGCGACGTCGGCGCTGTTTATTGAGAAACTGTCGCCGCGCGAGGCGCGGCTCAACCGGCCGTTCGATTACAAGCTGCGGGTGACGAACCTCACCAGCGCCGTGTTGACGGACGTGGTCGTGCGCGAGCGGCTGCCCGAGTCGTTCGCGCTGACGCGGTCGGAGCCGCCGGTGGCGTCGGCCGAGGGCGGGTGGGCGCGGTACAATCTGGGCGAGCTCGGGCCGCTGGCGGTGCGGACGATCGACGTGACCGGCGTGCCGCACGCCGAGGGGACGCTCGCCAGCGCGATCGCCGTGGACTACAAGCTCGCGACCCGCACCGAGACGTCGGTCGTCAACCCGATCCTGAAGCTGACCAAGACCGCGCCGGCCGAGGCCGACATCTGCGAGGGGATCAAGTACACGTACGTCGCGGCCAACGTCGGCACGGGCACCGAGCGCGGGGTGGTGCTCGAGGACCGCCTGCCCGAGGGGCTGGTGACGGATGACGGCAAGACGGTCGTGAAGTTCGACGTGGGCGACATCGGGCAGAACTCGGCGCGCGAGCTGGTCGTGCGCGTCAAGCCGCTCAAGACTGGCACGTACGCCGGGTTCGCGGTCGCCCGCGCCAGTGGCGGCGCGGAGGTGAAGAGCAACGAGGTGTCGACGATCGTGCGCCAGCCGGCGTTGGACGTGGCCGTCTCGGGCCCGGCGGCCGAGTATCTCAATAAGACGGCGACGTATACGGTGACGGTGAAGAACACGGGGGATGCGCCGGCCCGCAAGGCGGCGGTGGTGCTCGACACGGGGGGCAAGGGCGTGGTCGCGTCGGCGACGCTGAACGGCGCCGCGCCGGCGGCGGACGCGGCGCCGCGCACGCCGTTCAATGCGCCGGGCGTTAAGGACCGCTCGCCCGCCGCCCCCCCTGCCGCACGGGACCCCTTGGCGGCCGCCAAGCTCGTCGGCGACGCGGTCGAGGTCGGCACGATCGCGCCGGGCGAGTCCCGCACGGTAACGGTCGCCGTGCGCGCGACCGCCGCCGACGGCCCGCTCGTGCTGACCGCCCGGGCGATCGCCTCGTGCGCCGCGGAGGTGTCGGCCAAGGCGACCACGAACGTGCTGACGCTGGCCGCGCTGCGGCTGGAAGTGATCGACCTCGACGACCCGATCCGCGTCGGCGACGAGGTCACGTACCGCATCACCGTGAAGAACCAGGGCACGGGCGCGGATTCCAACCTCGCGGTGACGGTCACGCTGCCGCCGGCACTGAAATTCTCCGGCTCGCAGGGGCCGACGGACGCGACCGCCGCCGGCCAGACGCTCACGTTCGCGCCGCTGGAGACGCTCAAGCCGGGGGACACGGCCGTGTGGCGCGTGCTCGCCAAGGCGACGGCGCCGGGGGACGTGCGGTTGGAAGTGCGATTGAAATCGGATTCGCTCAAGGACCCGGCGACGGAGACGGAGCCGACGCGGTTGTATTAGCTCGCTCCCCGTGGCTCACCGATCGCCTTCCCTTTCGCGACCGTCGGGTCGCGCGGATAGTCGAGGGGCGTCCGGCCGAGCTTGACGATTTCGACGATCACGTGGTGCTCGGTGCCGGGGAGTTCGATCGGGTGGACGACGGCCTTGTCGCCCGAGAGCAGGCGGATCGCCGTCTGGGCTTCGGGCAGTTCCTCGGCGATCTTGGCGCCCTTCATC
>DATHXE010000228.1:0-5341 GCA_035459845.1 Tepidisphaeraceae bacterium
AGGTTGGCGACGCGGCGGGTGAGGACGCGCGTCTTGCCCGAGCCCGCGCCGGCGATGATGAGGAGGGGCCCGTCGACGTGCTGGACGGCGGCGGCCTGGGGCTCGGTGAGGTCTTGTAAGAGGGACTGCGAGTCGATCACGGGGGGAGCGTCTCCGGAGTGAGAGGGGGGAACGGGGGCCGAACGGGGGATGATAGCAGAATGGGAAGGAGAGCCCAGAGAGGTGGGTGTGACGGGTGTGATCCGCCTCTTGTAGCCACCCCGCTTGCGGAGCGCGTCTAGCGGCGCTCCTAGTCGGATCAGATCGTCACGCGGTCGGCGCACCCGGACGCGCCCCGCAAGCGGGGCGGCTACAAGAGGTGTCCGAGCGGTTAGACTGGCCGTCATGCCGCGGTGGGTGCGACTGCTGATCGTGGTGGCCGTCATCGCTTCGTCCGCGTACGGGGTGGACGTGGCCCTGCGCACGTACGTGGGGCCGCGGCCGGCCGGCGGAACCGCGACCGTAGCCTACGCACCGGCGGGGGACCTGGGTGGACCGCTGTTCGTCAAGGAATTCATCGAGAGCGTCCGGGCAGACCGGTTTGCCCAGACGCCGGTCACCGGCGTCTTTCTGCCGGGTTCATCGGCGTGGGTGGCGACGGTCCAGGGTGGCCGGGGGGCCTCGGTCGGGGACGAGCGGACCGGCAAGACCCGCCTGGGAATTCACTCCGACCGGGGCGTGGGAATACGCGCGTCCCCGTTCATAGACGCCGGCGTGGCCGCGCAATGCGCCGCCCACGGGCTGGTGCTGATCCCCTCGGCGTCGGGCGTGACCGCGGTGGACGACCGCTCGCTGGGCATCACGTGGGAAGCGCCGTCACCGGCGCGGGCGACGCACGTGCTGGCCCCGGGCCGGGCGATCGTCGTCGCCTCGAAGAAACAGCTGGCGGGGTTGGACCCGGCGACCGGTGGCGTGCGATGGGCGCTCGATCTCGTGGGCGAGATGGTGGCCGAGCCCGTCGCGGTGGACGCGCACGTGCCGCGCGTCGTCATCGTGGACCGGCCGGTGGACCAGACCCGCGCTCAGATGTTGCTCGCGGTCGACGCGGAGACGGGGGCGGTGGCCTGGCGGGCGGACGTGGTCCGGGCGGCGACGATCGTGCTGGCCGCCGGCGGGGGATACGTCGTACAGGCGATGCCGGCGAGCGACGCGCACGACCAACTCGACGTGACGCTGCGGGAGGCGGGGAGCGGTGCGGTGCGATGGGTCATGCGTCTGCCCGGCTACGACGTCCGCTTGTACGTGCGCCCCGTGCCGCCGCCGGCGCGGCTCGCCGTCGATGGCGGCCAGATCCTCGTGGCCTCCGGCGAGTCGCTCCACGCGCTCGACCTGGGGACTGGGAGCCGGCGCTGGTCGTGGGCGTTCGAGCCCGGACCCCTGAGCCCGGGGCACGACCGGCCCGAGCGCCCGCCGTTCCGGTTCGGCGGTTTACTCGGCGTTCCGATGGGGCACGCGGGGCGCGTGTACGTCGCGATACCCGGCGGGGTCCTGGCGGTCGACGCGGCGACCGGGCGCGAGGCATGGCGCTTCCTCGACGACGTCTCGCACCGCGCGCCGAGGCCGGTCGAACACGCGGCGCCTCCGGTCGTGCGCGGGCCCACCCTGTACGTTCCGGCGAATCACCTGCTGTTCGTCCTGCGCCCGCCCGAGTTGCAGGGCGCCGCCGGCGCGCCGCCGGCGCCGACGGGACAATTGGTGCCGACGTCCGCGCTCTGGGGCACTGGCGGGGCGGTGGTCGCACTGGCGACCGTGGCGCTGGCGCTGCGCCGCCCGCGCGCGCTGCTCGCGGGGTCGTGCGCCGTTCTGTTGGCGGTGACGGCGCTCTGGTGGTTCGACGGCTTCGCGGCGACGCGGTTCGCCGGCGTCATCGGGCTCACATCGCGCGGGAGTCACACGGCCGAGGCGCGGGCGGGCGTGACGTCCGAGCGCGGCCGGCTGTCGATCGGGCGTTCGAACGCCGTCTGGCACGACGTGACGCGCGGGCCGCTGGTGGGCGATGCGAACGCGGCCGTCTGGCTCACGCGGGCGCCGCTGCCGGCCGAACTGTCGGCGCAATCGCCATGGGGTTGGTTGAGTTCGGCCCACTCGTCGGGCACGGAACTTGGCGATCAGTCGGTGCGCGCGGTAGTCGTGCCGCACTGGCCGCTGGCCGCGCTGTTCGCGCTGGCCCCCCTCGCGTGGCTCGGCGGGTGGCGGGACCGGCGGCGGTATCCGGCGGGGCATTGCCGGGGGTGCGGGTATGACTTGCGGGCGACGCCGGGGCGGTGTCCGGAGTGCGGACACGAGGAGGGGTGAAGGGGCGCGGGATGTCTTGGCGTGCAGCCTCGCGACTTCGTCGCGAATCCGACTCCACAGGAGTCGGCGTGGGCGTTTTCAGGCGAGCGAGTCCTGTAACACCGCATAAAAGAACGCGGGCGACAGGTCACACGCCGCGGCAGCCCTGACCTCGGTCGGTCGGTCGTCTGCCTCGGCCTCTAACCTGTCGCCCGCGGGTAAAAACGCCGGGGGGAAAATGTCACGCCCGTCCAACTGTCATCGGGCGTGCGTCGGATCTGTTGCGTGATTGCTGCTGTCGCTAAGCCGCAAGCGGCAGGCGGAAGCGCCTTACTCCTCGCCCACGTGGGCGCTGAGTTCGCTCAGGTACTCGTAGAGCGCCGTCGCGGTGTTGTGGCCCGCGTCTTCGCCCTGGTGGATCAACGTGAAGTTCTCGTTGATGCCGGCCTTGGCGAGCTGGATCAGGGCCTTGCGGTAGGGGCCGCGGTCCAGGTGCTCGTGGTACACGCCGCGGTAGTGTTCGTACCCGTCCGGGTGTTCGTCGAACCACTCCCAGACCTCGACCGGTGGGCCGAGGTGGGGCAGGACGTGGTCGACGGCGCACCACTCGCGGAGGTCCTTGGTCAGGCCGACGGGCTCGACCGAAAGCCGCTCGCCGTCGTCGTCTTCCCTCGCGTCCATCAGGTGCTTCATCTTGATCATGGGACACAGCTCCTCGTCCGCACTCCGTTGGCGGCGAGGCTTATTCTCGCCGCCCGGTGGCTTCCGCCACCATCCGACTATAGGCCTACTCGGTCTCGCACGTCCGGGGTGCCTTAGCCACTGCTAATAAGACGTTATCGGCGGGCCAAGGTTTGGGTTGCGGCCCACAATAGGGCGTTCGAATCGGGACGTCGTTTTGTAACGCGGGCGGGTGCGAAACGCGGGCGTTTGGACTATGAATACGGGTCGCCATGCACACCGTCGACCGACACCTTCGATTCCGGGCCTCGCGAACTTCTTCCCGCGCGCTCGCGCGGCTCGTTTTGTTGACGATCGGCGTAACGGGCGTGGGGCTTCAGGCGCAACCCGCGCCGCCGCCGCCCGCCGCGCCACCGGTCGTGCCCGCGCCGCCGGCGCCGGCCCCGGCGCCCGGGCCGAAGCAGGTGGCACAGGCGCTGGCGGGGGCGATCGACCGGGGGGACGCGGCGGCGGCGCGCGGGCTGGTGGTGGCGCACGGGATCTCGCCGCAGCTCGCCGACGCGACGGTCGCGCTCGCGGGCGCGGTGCGGCGGCTCGAAACGACGGCGGGGGCGAAGTTCGCAGGGAACGGGGCGGCCGGGGCGACGGTCACGCGCGCCCTGCGGCTGACGGAGGGGCTACGCGCGGTCGAGCAGGCGCAGGAGCAGGTCGACGGGGACTCGGCGACGCTGACGTTGCCGGGGGCGACGGTGCCGGTGCTGCGGGCGCGGCGGGCGGACGGGGCGTGGCGGGTCGACCTGACGCCGGTCGCGCCCGACGACGCCGCCGCGGTGCGTGAGGCCAAGCGGCTGTTCAAGCTGTACGACCTGCTGATCAAGGCGGCGGACCAGACGGCGGCGGAGGTGAACGCGGGGGCGCACGCGACGCCAGAGGACGCGGCGGCGGCATTCGCGGGGCGCGTGTTGCGGGCACGGGTGATGGCGGAGTGAGCGCGATTGCCCATTGCCCATTGCCCATTGCCGATTGCCGATTGCCGATGGGTACGCGCCGCCCTGCCATCCGTGAAGCTTTTCACGAGGCATTTTTCACTTCCCTTCGGGCGGCGCGCCGTGATAGTTTTTCCCCCACGCAGGTGGCGGGTTCGTCTGTCGATCGGCCTTGAGGAATGCCCTCCCGTGTTCGCGCGCCTTCCTTCGCTCCGTGTCGCACTCCTCCCGCGGTTGGCGTCCAACCTCTTTCAATCCGGCCCGGAAAGAACCGCTTTGCTCGAAAGCAGGGCCGGGGGTCTGCCCATGTCTCACAGGAGTTCGTAAATGGGTAAGAAGCTTTACGTGGGGAACCTGAGCTACGGCGTCACCGACTCAGACCTCCAGGAGTTGTTCGGTCAGTACGGCAGCGTCACGTCGGCGCAGGTCATCAGCGACCGCGAAACCGGCCGCTCGAAGGGCTTCGGGTTCGTCGAGATGGCGAGCGACGACGACGCGGCGTCGGCCGTCAACGCGCTCAACGGCCAGCAGCACGACGGGCGGACGCTGACGGTCAATGAAGCCCGGCCTAAGGAAGACCGGGGCGGTGGCGGCGGGGGTGGGCGCGGCGGGTACGGTGGGGGTGGCGGTTACGGTGGAGGTGGTGGGGGCGGCGGCCGCGGTGGCTACGGCGGGGGTGGCGGCGGGGGGCGGCGCGACAAGTACTAGCGGACGGGTGTGACACGGTTGTTTAATTGCCCGTGTCTTTTCGTAGTCCACACTCGCGCGCTCCCCTGCGGGCGGCGCTATCGCTTGCCCTTCGGGTCGCGGCTACTGAGCGCTGGGTAAAGAAAACGCGTGCGCCCAAGCCGCGCAACCCACGGAGCAAGCTCCGTGGGCTTTCGGCGGGCTATCTTTACCTCGCGGTCAGTAAACGGGACATTCGCACACGCTCTCGCCCGCCAGGCGAGGGCGTTTTTTTTCCGATGGTCACCCGACCGGGGTGGCGGCGGTCTCGCGGAGTTGTCCGCAGGCGCCGTCGATGTCGTGGCCGCGGGTTCGGCGGACGTGGGCGACGATCCCGCGGTCGCGGAGGATTCCGAGGAAGCGGTTCATGCGCTGATCGGCGGGCCGGCGGTACTCGCGGCCGCTGACGCCGGAGCCGATCGCGTTATAGGGGATGAGGTTGACGCGCGGGCGCTGCGCCCGCGGGGCGCGGGGGTCGGTCTCGCCGTGGTTTAAGAGGTCGGCGAGGAGCTGGGCCTGGGCGTCGGAGTCGTTGACGCCATCGAGGAGGGTGTACTCGATGGTGGCGATTTGGCCGGACTCGGCCTGGTAGCGGCGGACGGCGGCGAGGATGTCGGCGACGCGGTAGCGGCGGC
>DATHXE010000229.1:0-4191 GCA_035459845.1 Tepidisphaeraceae bacterium
GATCCCGGTCGCCCTGGTCAACGGCCGGCTGACGTCGAGTAGCTTCAAGCGCTACCGCCTGGTCCGCCCGCTGATCGGTGCGACGTTCCGCCGGCTTGCGGTCTGCTGCGTGCAGGATCAGACGTACGCCGACCGGTTCACGGCCCTGGGCGTACCGGCCGAGCGCATCCGCGTCACCGGGACGATGAAGTTCGACACCGCCGACGTCGCCGACCGCGTGCCGGGGGATGACGAACTGGCGACGGCGGTCGGCCTGTTCCCCGGGGCCGAGCCCGTCCTGGTCGCCGGCTCCACCGGGCCGGGCGAAGAGGAAATCGTCCTCCGCGCCTACCGCCAATTGCTGACCCGCCACTCGCGCCTGCGCCTGGTCATCGTGCCGCGGCACCCGGACCGCTTCGACGCGGTCGCCGACCTGATCGAGCAGCACAAGTTCAAGTGCGTGCGCCGGTCGCGGACCAAGGACGCATCGACGGCTCCGGCCGCCTCGGCGATTCCGCCCGTGATTCTCGGTGACACGATGGGCGAGCTGCGAAAGTTCTACGCGCTGGCCGACGTCGTCTTCGTCGGGCGGTCGCTGGTGGACCTGGGCTCGCGGCAGCACGGGTCGGACATGATCGAGCCGGCCGCGCTGGGCCGGCCGGTGATGGTCGGCCCGTACACGGGCAACTTCGCGGAAGTGATGATGAAGTTGCGCGCGGCCGACGCGGTAATGGAGGTCGCGGACGAGGCGGGACTCGTGCAGACCGCGTCGATCCTGCTCTTTTCGCCCGAGCAGGCGACGGCGATGGCGAGGCGGGCGCAGGACGTCGTCCGCCGCGAGCAGGGGGCGACGGCCCGGCACGCGGCGATCATCCTCGACCTGCTCAAGGCCCACGAGCGCGCGAAGTTCGACGAGCTCGTCGCGAAGTAGGGGGAAGGGGGAGCCCCACCAATAACTACCCTCCTCGCGGGTTCCATGTCATGATGTCTCCCATGACCCTTACGCGCCGCCTCTTGCTCCTCGCGCTCGCCCTCCTCCCCACGCTCGCGCGCGCGGACGCCCCGCCGACGAAGGCGACGATCTCCTTCGACATCTCCGACGCCCCGGAGATGAAGGACTTCGCCGACCGCGCCCGGAAGGTCGCCGACGAGTGGTACCCGAAGATCATCGCGCTGCTGCCGAGCGACAAGTTCGCCGCCCCCGACAAGGTCTTCGTCACGTTCCGCAAGGACTACAAGGGCGTCGCCCAGGCGAGCGGGAACCGCATCCTCTGCTCGCCGAAATGGTTCACGGACCACCCCGACGACGTCGGCGCCGTCGTCCACGAGCTCGTGCACGTCGTGCAGTCCTACGGCCGCGGCAAGCGCCCGGGGTGGCTCGTCGAGGGCATCGCCGACTACGTCCGCTTCTTCCACTACGAGCCCGAATCCGCCCGCCCCAAGCCCAACCCCGCGCGCTCGAAGTACACCGACAGCTACCGCACCACCGGCCACTTCCTCGACTGGGCCCAGCGCAAGTACGACAAGGACCTGGTCGTCAAACTCAACGCCGCCTGCCGACAGGCCAGGTACACCGACGACCTCTGGAAGGAAATCACCGGCAAGACGATGGACGAGCTGGGCGACGAGTGGAAGGCGAGCCTCGCCAAGCGGTGATCCCCGCGCACGACCCTCGACACGCCGGGGCACAGTGCACGGGCTCCGCCCGAAGCGCGGCCCCGGATTCCGCTACTTACTTCACCGCCTTCCCCTCGATCACCTTCCCCTCCAGGTTCCTGAGCTCGCCCCGCACCTTCTCCCCCTTGCGCACCGTCAGCAGCACGTAACTGTGCTCGCTCGCGAACACCACGGCCTTCGGGTCCGGGTACTTCGCCCCGTCCCCCTTCACCGACGTGTTGAAGTACGGAAACCCGTCCACGTCCGCGCGTTCGGCGTAGTACCCGAACCCCGTCACAGCCAGCGTGCCCCGCTCGATCAATTTGCGCCACGCGCCCTTCTCCAGCCCGCGGACCGACGAGCTCTTCTCGTTCAAGATCGTCACCACGCTCCGCACGTCCGTCGCCGCCTCCATCTCCTTTCGGTACCAATTGAACTGCTCGTCCTCCACCTTCGGCGAGTGATTCGTCTGCCAGGTCGTCCCGTGGTCCTGCACGTGGCTCAGGTCCAGCGCCAGCAGCCGCAGGCCGAACGGCTCGACGTCCAGCCGCCACACCCACCCGGGGTCGGGCAGCGGGAAGAACGACCGGTACGCCGTCGCCTCCACGTCGTACACCGGCTCGGCGGGCGGCTTATCTCCGCCGCGCGGGCGGATCTCGCGGTCGTGATTCCCCAGCACCGGCATGAACGGCGTGGTCGCGAACAGCGCCGGGTCCCGGTCGATCAGCTGCGAAAACGCCAGCGTCGGCGACTTGCCGCGCCCGGCCGAGTGCAGGTCCGGCACGTTGTCGCCCGCGGTCAACAGAATGTGCGGCTTCTCCCGCCGCACGGCCGGCGTCCACTCCGTCTTCGCGTACCCCATGTCCGCGACGACGACCATCCGCAGTTCGTCGCCCGTATAACCCCGCACCGTATGCTCGGCCGACTTCTGCGCGCCCGAACGGACCTGATACGTCAGCTCCTTCACCTTTGTGAGGTCGACGTCGATCGTCACGTGGTGGAGGGTGACCTCTTTCGTGGAGATCGTGCCGCCCCCCTGTGCCTCCCCATCGACCGAATACGTCACCGACGACGGGGCCGGCCGATCGGTCTCCCAGCTCACTGTCAGCGTTTTGGCGGCCGAATCCGCGTGCGTCAGCCAGATCCGCGAGATCGGCTGCTGGGCGTGGGCGAGCGCCGGAATTAGAAGGAGCGCGACGGTGAACGCGTTGATGTACATATCGGCGAATCCGAGTCCGTGTGTAAGTGCTACGCCCCACGCGGACTCCCGTGGAGTCGGATTTGCCCCGACCGTGCGGGGGTCTTGGGTGCCATGCCCTCGCGAGCCGCCAAACGGGCTGATGTGCCCGGGACCGTGGTCGGCTCGCGTGGGCATGCCCCAGATGCGTTCGGTCTCACAATCGGGCGCCGCTGGGGCATGCCCGCGCACCGCGAATTCGCAACGCCCCGAACCAGTCCTTAGGCGCGGTGCGAGGACATGGCACCCGGACCGATCCCGCGTTCCGCGGGAATCCGATTCCACAAGAGTCGGCGTGCCCAGATTCCCCATCCCCGCCGCCCCCCGCCCGGCATACGATTCCCTATGCCCGCGCGGCGGAGCGCGGGCGCATCAAACGCCAGGTCCGAGCGCGAGCCCGCGCGCCCCCACGGATCCCCGCGCGAGCCGCCGCCTCGACCCCACCTTCGAGGAGGTGCCTCATGCCCGCTACCGAATCTCGCAAGGGGAACGACCGTCCGTCGACCAAGGCCCGCGGCGACCGCGAGGGCAACGGCAAGTCCGCCGACCCGAACGGGGGAAACGGTAAGAGCTCGATCGCCAGCGCCAACCCCGGCCCGAGCGGCGCGCCGGTCATGAAGAACACGCCCGTCCCCGTCCGCCAGACGAAGATCCTCATCGACGGCAAGTGGGTCAATTCCACCTCAGGCCGCACGTTCGAGACGATCAACCCCGCGACCGGCGAGGTCATCGCCCACGTCGCCGAGGGCGAGAAGCCCGATGTCGACAAGGCCGTTAAGGCCGCCCGCAAGGCGTTCGACAAGGGCCCGTGGCGGAAGATGAGCGCCCGCGAGCGCGGCCGGATCATGTACAAGGCCGCCGACCTGATCGAACAGCACAAGGAGGAGCTCGCCAAGCTCGAGGCGCTCGACAACGGCAAGCCGTACGCCGTCGCGATGGCCGCCGACCTCCCGCTCGTCATCGACTGCTACCGTTACTACGCAGGCTGGGCGGACAAGATCGAGGGCAAGACGATCCCGGTCAACGGCCCGTTCATGTGTTACACGCGGCACGAACCGGTCGGCGTGGTCGGCCAGATCATCCCGTGGAACTTCCCGCTGCTCATGCAGGCTTGGAAGCTCGGGCCGGCGCTGGCGAGCGGGTGCACGGTCGTCCTCAAGCCCGCCGAACAGACGCCGCTGAGCGCCCTGCGCGTCGCCGAGCTGTTCCAGGAGGCGGGGCTGCCGGACGGCGTGCTCAACGTCGTCCCCGGGTTCGGCGAGACGGCCGGCGCCGCGATCGCCGAGCACTACGACGTCGACAAGGTCGCGTTCACCGGC
>DATHXE010000230.1:0-2793 GCA_035459845.1 Tepidisphaeraceae bacterium
ACCTCCCCATCGCTGCCCCCCCGCTAAAGCCCCGCCCCGCCTTCGTCCGATAACCCCCTCATGTCCATCGACGCGCTCGTCGCCAACGACGGCCGGCTGCGCATCCTCACCGCCCTGGCGGCCGACGGGGCGCAGGAGTTCGTCCGCCTCCGCCAGGCCACGCGCCTGACCGACGGCAACCTCTCCGCCCACGCCAAGCGCCTCCAGGCCGCCGGGCTGGTCGACATCGAGAAGGCCTTCCGCGAAGGCAAACCCGTCACCACGTTCCACCTCAGCCCCGTCGGCCGCCAGCGCCTGACCGCCCACGTGCGGGCGCTGGTCGAAGCGGTCATGCCGGGCCAACGCCAGCCCGAGCCGGTGGCCGTCGCCGCGGATCACGCGGCCGACGATTGGATCGACTGAGGGGGGAGCGCCATCCCCCGGCGTGTTCGCGGCCGATGAAGTTGGCGCCGCCGTGACATTGCCCCGCCGCTGCCCAACAATGGGGTACCCGGCCATCAAGGCCGCCTCATCCCCATGCCCCTCGAGCCCGACGACGAGATCTGCTTCTGTTTCCACGTGACCCTCCGCAAGGTCGCCAGCTTCTGCCGCAACCAGAAGCCGAAGGTCGCGTCGCAGATCAGCGAGTGTCTCTCGGCCGGCACCGGGTGCGGGTGGTGCCGCCCCATGCTCCGTAAATTGCACCGCCAGTATTGTCCCGATGCGACCCCCCCGTGGTGGCGCGCGATCCCCGACGCGCCGCCGCCCGACCCGTCCACCGGCGCCGACCCCGTCACCGACTACCACTCCGCCGAGCGCGACGCCGACGCCGCCCAGCTCGATTCGGAGCATTACGCCGCAGGTCGTCAGCAGTATTTGAAGGACACGGGAAGAAAACCGCCCCCGTAGGGTGGGCTCTGCCCACCGCTTGCGCGGACGCGTCCGCGCTCTGGTCGTCACTTCACCGGCTTGAACGATCGTCGCCGTCGCCCGGAGCGGTGGGCAAAGCCCACCCTACGCGCACCGCGTTTCCCGATTGACCCCCCCGCCCCCCCCTCATACAACCACCGGCTGACCAAGGAGACCGCCATGCCCCTGTCCCCCCTCGCCGGTAAGCCCGCGCCCGCCAGCCTGCTCATCGACACCGACGCCCTGCTCAAGGCCTATCACGACACCATCCCCGACGCCGCCAACCCGCGCCAGCGCGTCTCCTTCGGCACGTCCGGGCACCGCGGCACCGCGCTCGACGCCACGTTCACCGACGCCCACATCGCCGCCATCACCCAGGCCATCTGCGACTACCGCCGCACCCACGCCATCACCGGCCCGCTCATGATGGGCAAGGACTCCCACGCCCTCTCCGCCCCGGCCCACGACACCGCCCTCGAAGTGCTCGCCGCCAACGGCGTCACCGTCTTCGTCGAGGGCGCCGGCGCGTTCGTCCCCACTCCCGTCATCAGCCACGCCATCCTCACCTACAATAAGGGCCGCACCACCGGCCAGGCCGACGGCATCGTCATCACGCCCTCCCATAACCCCCCCGCCGACGGCGGCTTCAAGTACAACCCCACCAACGGCGGCCCGGCCGACACCGACGTCACCACCGCCATCCAGAACCGCGCCAACCAGCTCCTCGAGCTCGGCAACAAGGACGTCAAGCGCATCCCCCTCTCCAAGGCGACCAGCGCAGACACCACCAACCACTACGACTTCGTCGAAGGGTACGTCCGCGAGCTCGGCTCGGTCATCGACATGGCCGCCATCAAGAACGCCAAGCTCAAGCTCGGCGTCGACCCGCTCGGCGGGGCGGCCGTGTACTACTGGGACAAGATCGCCGAGATGTACGGCCTGGATCTGACCGTCGTCAACCGCGCCGTCGACCCGACGTTCTCGTTCATGACCGTCGACCACGACGGCAAGATCCGCATGGACTGCTCGAGCCCCTACGCAATGGCGTCGCTCGTCGGCCTCAAGGACCAGTACCGCGTCGCCTGGGGCAACGACCCGGATGCCGACCGCCACGGCATCGTCACCCCCTCCGCCGGCCTGCTCAACCCCAACCACTACCTCGCCGTCGCGATCGACTACCTGCTCACGCACCGCCCCCAGTGGCCCGCGACGGCGGCCGTCGGCAAGACGCTCGTCTCCAGCGCGATCATCGACCGCGTCGTCGACCGCCACAAGCGCACGCTGGCCGAGGTCCCCGTCGGCTTCAAGTGGTTCGCCGGCGGGCTTTACAACGGCACCTACGTCTTCGGCGGTGAAGAATCCGCCGGCGCCAGCTTCCTCAAGCGGGATGGGACCGTCTGGACGACCGACAAGGACGGCCCCCTGCTCGGCCTGCTCGCCGCCGAGATCACCGCCACCACCGGCCAAGAGCCCGGCGAACACTACGCGCGCCTGACCAAAGACCTCGGCGCCCCCGTCTACACCCGCATCGACGCCCCTGCTTCCCCCGAGCAGAAGGCCAAGCTCAAGAAACTCGCCCCCGACAACGTCAAGGCCACCGCCCTCGCCGGCGACCCGATCACGGGCCGCATGACCAACGCCCCCGCCAACAACGCCCCCATCGACGGCCTCAAGGTCTCGACCGCCAACGGCTGGTTCGCCGCCCGCCCCAGCGGCACCGAGAACGTCTACAAGATCTACGCCGAGAGCTTCAAGGACGAATCCCACCTCAAGCAAATCGTTGCCGAGGCCCAGCAGATCGTCTCCGACGCGCTGTGACGGCGCACGCGCGCGCCACAAGTCCCGCTCACTCGTAAAACCCCGCCTCCGGCCGGCGCTTCAAGAACGCGCGCTTCCCTTGTTCGG
>DATHXE010000231.1:0-24439 GCA_035459845.1 Tepidisphaeraceae bacterium
TGGAGCCGAGCGAGGCGTTGAGCTGGTAGAGCAGCTTGAGGTTGCCCATCGCCGCGGCGGCGGGCTCGGGGACGGCCAGGACCATCGAGTCCTCGTTGGACGGGACGGTGTGGACGATCGATGCGTCCACCGCGTCGACGCCGGCGATGCGGACGTCATTCGCCCGCCCGCGCGACACGCCCGGCTGCGCGCCGAAGACCAGGATCGTGCGCCCGACGCGGATCTGGTCGCCGAGCTTGAGCGGGGCGGTGCGCTCGATGCGCTGGCCGTTGATCCAGGTGCCATTGGCGGAGCCGAGGTCCTTGAGGATCCAGGAGCCGTCCTCGTCCGGGTGGAGCTCGCAGTGGCGGCGGGAGACGGTGTTGTCGGTGATGGGCAGCTGGCGCGACTCGCGCCCGACGACGGCGGGGGCGTCGGGGAGCTCGAAGCGGCGGCCCTTGTCGGGACCTTGTAGAACGAGGAGCGTGAGCACGGTCGGAGTATACGGGAGAGGTGGGGAGAGGAGGAGGTGAGGGGAGGAGGAGATGAGGGGTCGCGTATTTCCGGCCTGTCACCGCGGCCCCGCGTCGCCTTGCCCTCTCATCCCCTCATCTCGACTCCGCGGGGGGGGCGCGGGCGATTGGCGGCGATAGGGGCGCACCATTCGTCGGCGTGGTCGATCATCTTGACGAGTTGGCCCTGGATTACTTCGTATCGGTGATCGAGGTCTCTCGCGAGGTCGTCTCCCCAATAACCGCAGGCGCGGGCGAACTCGACCCAGTTCTGGGTTTCGGCCGCCTCGCCCTCGGAGTCGTTCAACTTGCTGATGAAGGCAGCGACGTACCGCCGCTTCTTCCACGCCTCGGCGATCTGCGTGGCGACCGAACGGGACGAACGGCGGATCTGATCCGTCAGGCTGTACCGCTCCTCCGGCGGGAAACGCTTGCTCTCACGGAAGATGATCATGGCCGCGGCCATGGCGTTCTTCCAAACTTCCAATTCCTTGAAAGATCGGATCATCGCCTACGCCTCCGCGACCCCTCATCTCCTCACCCCCTCCTCACCTCATCTCTCCTTCTCCGGCTACTTCTTCCACGCGTCCGGGTTCGACCCGTACAGCTTCGGGCCCTTATTGACGAGCGGGTCCTCCGCCATCATGACGTTGTCGTACTTGAGGATCGTGCCCTTGGCGCGCTCGAGCTGGGCGATCGCGATGTTGTAGTCGGCCAGGGCGCGGGCCTGCTCGCGGGCGGCGATCGCGAGCACTTCCTGCTGCTGGAGCAGGCGGTTGATCACGTCGGGGTCGAGCTTGACGGCGCCGGCGTTGATCGGCACCTGCTGGGCCTCCAGCGCGTCACGGGCGGCGTCCACGGACTGGGTCGTCAGGCGGATCCGCTCCCACCCGTCGGCGAACAGGTTGTGCGCGTCCCGCACCTCCTTGGCGACGCGCTCGATCTGCAACCGGTACTGGTCGAGCGCCTGCTGGCGCTGCAGCTTCGTCCGCACCCAGATCGCGCGGGCCTCGCGGTTGCCGAGCGGGACCTCGAGCTGAAAGCCGATCGAGTACTGCGGGAAATCCCCGGTCACGTTCTCGTCGATCGAGTTCCACCAGCCGTTGGACGCGCCCTGCAGCCCGACCGAGCCCACGAGGTTGAGCGTCGGGAGCATGTTGTTCTTGGCGGCCTCCTGGACGATCCGGGCCGAGTCGATGCGGATCCGCTGCTGGGACAGCTCGGCCCGGTTCTGCAGGGCGGTGTCGAGCTGCTCGACGAGGTCGAACTGGAGGGGCGTGCTGAGCGGGACGTCGGCGGGGAGGATCGTCACCGCGCGGGTGATCGACAGGTCCGGGTCGTTGACGCGCACCTTGATCTCGTCCGACAGCTGTTTGACGCGCGTCCGCAGCGCGACGAGCGACGCCTCGCGCTGGCGGAGGGCGGCGTTGGCCTGGGCGACCGGCACGCGCGTCACGCCCTCGGCCCGACCGAGGCGCGCCTGGAGCAGGCGCGACGTCTCGGCGGCGGTCTCGAACAGCCGCTCCTGCACGGCCAGCTCGCGCTCGGCGGCGTACAGCTGCCAGTAGGCCTCCTCGATCTCGGCCAGCTGCTTTTCCAGCGAGATGCGGAAGTCGAGCAAACTGACCTTTTGCGTGTTACGGGCGACGTCGATCCGGGCGCGGTTGACGGCCGCCCCGAAGTTGCGGAGCAGCGGCTGGGTGACCCGCAGCACCAGGTCCGACTCGTGGCTCGGGTTGAACGTGTTGCTCAGGTTGGGCGAGCGGTAGACGCGGTTCCACGTATACCCGAGCTCGACCTGCCCGCCGGTCGGCAGGTTCTGGCGCAGGCCGGTGACGGCCTGGACCGAGTCGAAGCGGGTGTTCCCGCCGATCGTGACGTTGTTCAGCGACGGCTGGAGGATCCACTGGCTGGACGCGGTGACGTTGGCGAAGAAGACGGGGTCGAAATTGGCCTCGGCCTCGGTCACGCGGGCCTCGTCGATCGCGGGCTGGTAGCCGGCGACCTTCACGTCGAGGCTGTTGATCGCGGCGAGCTGGACGAGGTCGCGGAGGGACAGGCGGGCGACGGTGCCCAGTTTCTCCTGGGTCGTCTTGAGCAGAGTGACCGGGCGCGTGGCGGTGGCGATGCCGCCCGGGCCGGTCCCTGCGGCGCCGGCGCCGCCGGGCGCGGGGGGCGCGCCGTCGCGGCGGTCGAGGTATTCGCGGTTCAGTTCCGTCGGCAGCGGCTCGAGCGGGCGCGTGACGGTGCCGGCCGCCTGGTCGCGGTACGGGCGCGACATCGCCGTGGGGTCGAAGATCGGCTCTTCCTTCAGCCCGCACCCGCCGCCCCACAGCGCGGCGGTGGCGACGGCGGCGGCCACGACGATCCGGGCCGCGCGGGCCACACGAGTCCGACCGGTCGATGCACGACGATTGATCATCACGTTCCTCATTCCCTGAGATCGTTCTTTATGTTCTCGAATGACCCACGGAACTAGTTCCGTGGGCTTTCCGATGCGCTTGATGACCCCGCGCGTTCGATGCGGCTCATCCGTAAGTGGGGGCGATCATAGGGCGTCGCGTAAAACGCGCCAAATCGCCCCGATCGCAAATGCCAGGAGCACCACGCCCCCGGCCAGGTCCACCCACCGAAGCCAGCGCTCGCGGCCGAACCGCCCGAGGTGGCCGATCAGCCAGGTGAAGAAGCAGACCCACCCCAGCGCCCCGGCGAACACGCCCGCCGCCACGATCGGGAGGTCCGCCCGGGCGTTTTCCGTCAAGCGGGCGACGGCCCCGGGCACGCCGACGAACCAGAAGACCAGCGTCATCGGGTTGAGCGCGGTCATGGTCAGCCCGTGGAGGTAATGGCCCCGGAGCGGCGCGGCGGGGACAGGCGTGGGAGTCGACATAGACGACGGGGTCGCGTCGGGCGTTTCGTTTACTGATATGGGATCGGACGGTGTCGCCTTCATCGCCCCGCGAAAGCACAGGAACGCCAAGTAACCGAGGAACAATCCCCCTGCGACCCCGATCACGGTTCGCACACCGGAGAACTCCATGATTTGCACGGAGGCGACGCTCGCGACGACGGCGTACGCGACGTCGACCGTGACGGCCCCGCAGCCCAGCGCGAACCCGGCCCGGCGGCCGAAGCGGAGCGTGCGGCGGGCGATCTCTACATTGACCGGCCCGACCGGGGCCGCCGCCCCCAGCCCCAGGCCCATCCCGCTCGCGAGTAGCCACACGACGTTCATCGGCGGGCCGTTGTATCATCGGGGCGCAATGCAATCACCCCGACGATCCGGTTTGCGGGCCGTGCTCCTGATGCTCCTTGCCTTACCCGCCCGCGCGGCCACGCTGTACGTCGCGCCGGACGGGAACGATGCGTGGTCGGGCAGGGTCGCCCGCCCGACTGGCGACCGTGCCGATGGACCGCTCGCGACCGCCGGTGGCGCCCGCGACGCCCTCCGCAAACTCCGGCCGCTCGCCGAGCCCGCGACCGTCCTGATCGCGCCGGGCACGTACGCGCTGACCGAGCCGCTGGTGTTCGAACCTCAGGACTCGGGGACGGCCGAGTTCCCGATCGTCTATCAATCGCTGCCCACGCCGGAGGCGGAGCCCAAGGCCACGCCCCGGATCGACTTCCCGGTGATCTTTAGCGCCGGCAAACGGCTCGCGAAGTTCACCCCGCAACCGGACGGGCTCTGGACCCTTCACCTGCCCGAGGTCAAAGAACGCAAGTGGTACTTCGAGCAGCTTTGGATCAACGGCCAACGCGCCACCCGCGCCCGGACGCCCAACAAGTTCTATCACCACCTCGCGGGCCCGGTCGTCAGCGGGGTGAACCCGCTGACCGGTCAGTCGGGGAACCTGGCGAAGCAGGCGGTGAAGGTTCGGCAGGCCGAGGCGGCAATCATCAAGGCGATTCCGAAGGAGAGACTGGCGGACGCGGTCGCCGTGTTCTATCACGCGTGGGACACGTCGCGGATGCGGGTCGGCCACTTCGAATCGGACACGCGCGTGTTGACGGGCACGGCGCCGATCCAGCGCGAGTTCGGCAAGTGGGAGCCGGCGCAGCGGTACCACCTGGAGAACTTCAAGGACGCGCTCGACGCGCCGGGCGAGTGGTTCCTCGACCGCGACGGGACGCTGTTCTACAAACCCTTGCCCGGCCAGACGCCCGAGAGCGTGGCGGCGTGGGCGCCGGTGGTCGGGGAGTTCGTCCGATTCGCCGGCGACCCGGTCGGAAAGAAGTACGTCGAGCACATCACGCTCAAGGGCCTGTCGTTCCGGCACGGGCAATGGCTGCTGCCGGATAAAGGCTATGGCGACAACCAGGCGGTCCATTCGATGCCCGGCGCGATCAACCTCGACGTCGCGCGGCACGTGCGGATCGACTCGTGCGAACTCGCGCACTTCGGCACGTACGGCGTCTGGTTTCGGTCGGGGTGCTCCGATTCGGCGCTGACGCGCTGTTACATCCACGACATGGGGGCGGGCGGCGTGCGCATCGGGCAAACGCCGGCGCCGAATGACGCGACGATGGTTCAGCGGATTACCGTCGACAACAACATCATCCGATCGGGCGGCCTTATCTTTCCCGACGCGATCGGCGTGCTGATCCAGCATTCGCCGGACAACGTCGTGACGCACAACGAGATCGCGGACCTGCGTTACTCCGGCGTATCGGTCGGCTGGCGGTGGGGTTACGGGCCGAGCGTCGCCAAGCGGAACAAGATCGAATTCAACCACATTCACCACATCGGCCAAGGCGTGATGTCGGACATGGGCGGCGTCTACACGCTCGGGCCCAGCGAGGGGACGACCGTCTCGAACAACGTGATCCACGACGTCTACGCCTACTCGTACGGCGGGTGGGGCCTGTACACCGACGAGGGCTCGACCGGCATCACGATGGAAAACAACCACGTCTACCGCACCAAGACCGGCTCCTTCCACCAGCACTACGGCAAGGAGAACGTGATCCGGAACAACCTGCTCATCGACTCGCAACTCCACCAGATCCAACGGACGCGCCTCGAGCCGCACCTGTCGTTCACGTTCGAGAACAACGTCGTCTACTACAAGACGGGCAAGCTGCTCTACGGGCAATGGGGCGACGGGAACTTCAAGCTCGCCAACAACGTGTATTGGAAGCTCCCGAAGGAGCAGGGGGGCGATGGCGTGCCGCTGGACTTCGCGGGCAAGTCGCTCGCCGACTGGCAGAAGGCGGGGCGGGATGCGGGGTCGGTGGTGGCGGATCCGCTGTTCGTCGATCCGGCCAGCGGGAACTGGCAACTCCGGCCGGAATCACCGGCGTTGAAGCTCGGGTTCAAGCCGTTCGATTACGGGAAGGCCGGCGTGTACGGGGATGCGGCGTGGCGGAAGCTCGCGGCCGAGCAGACGGCGGGGCCGCTGGAGACCGCGCCGGCGGCGCCAAAGCCGGAGCCGCGGTAGCACTCGCTGCCCACCGCCCGCTACGTGCCCGTGGCGGGCAGGTCGTCCGTCGGCGCCATGCCCTGAAAGTTGACCTGGAACGAGAGCTGTTCGAGCTGCACAGACAGGTCGACGGAGTTGATCGCGACGTTGGGAGGCGTGACGACCGAGGTGGGGGCGAAGTTGAGGATCCCGCGGACGCCAGCCGCGGCGAGCCGGTCGACCACGTCCTGGGCGCTGTCGGCGGGGACGGCGATCATCGCCAGGCGGATGTGGTGCTTCTCGACCGTCGCCGCCAGGTCGGTCATCGGCTGGATCGTGAAGGGGCCGGCCTTCTTGCCGGCGACGGCGGGGTTGGCGTCGAACACGGCGACGAGGCGGAATCCCTTGGCGTTGAACCCCTTGTAGGCCATCAAGGCGCGGCCAAGGTTTCCCGCTCCGACGAGCAGCACGTTCCACGTCTTGTCGGTGCCGAGGATGCGCTTGACCTGGGCGATCAAGTCGTCGACGCGGTAGCCGATCCCGGGGTGACCGAACTGGCCGAAGTACGCCAGGTCTTTGCGCACCTGCGCGTCCGTCAGGCTCAGCGCCTCGCCCAACTGCTTGGACGAGATGGTCCGGCGGTCCTTCCGCTTGAAGGTCTCGAGTTGGCGGAGGTAGAGCGAGAGTCGCCGGACGGCGGGGTTGGGAATCGGGTCGTGGCGGGGAGGTTCCATGGGGCGGCTCTGTGTGGGGTAGTATACGGAGTCGCGGGGCGCGATGTTGGTTCGCGAGGCGGACGAAAGCGCGTCGCAAAGTCGCGATGGTGTTGCGGCGACGGAGGTCCAGATGCGCGGGTTGCTCCGTGCCACGCGATTGGGGAATTGGAACCGAAGGCGAGTTATGCACGGGCCGGTTTGCGATCGTTCCGGGGTGGCGGTTTTCTTGACACCCTCCGGGGGGTTTGATACGGTTTTGGACGAGCCGTCGGGTTGCCGACGGCTCACTCGCAATTCGTGCCCGGCCAATGAATTGCCGACGCGCGAGTGACGTGGTGGGGGAGGCGGTTTTCCGGGGGGCGGACGTGCGGAGGAAGCCGGGCCGGCGCGGATCGCGCGCGGTCCGGGATCGTGGGATCGAGGCCCGAGTTGGAGAGACACCTGTGATGAACCGCCGCCTTCGTGGATGTGCCGCGTGCCTGCTGGTGATCGGGATGTGGGGGGCGGCGGCGCAGGCCCAGCCGGCGGCGGGGGGTGGCCTGGCACCGATGGCGCTCGCGCTCATTCAGAATCCCAACCAGGGGGAGATCGACGCGTGGGTCAAGGCCGCGACCACCGACCTGCTGAACGAAAAAAATCCCGCGGGGCAGGCGAAGGCGCGGGAGCTTATGGTGAATGCGTGCTGGGAGAAGCTGAACGTCGCGCCGGCCGGCGCGGGGTTCCTGGCGGCCTATTCCACCTCGATCAACAACGAGTTCGAGCCGCGCCTGCCCCCGAAGGGAAAGGCGACGCCCCGGCAACGCCTGAACATGGCGATCGTGGCGGCGAAGGTCGCGGGCGTGGCGCAGCAAAGCCCGCTGGCGCCGACGATCCAACTGCTGATCAACGACCCGCTCGAACCGGTCGTGCTGTGGGGACTCAAGGGCGCCCAGCCGATCGCCCCGGCGGTGGTCAAGCTGGTGATCGGCAAGGACCCGCTGCACCCGATGCTCAAGGGGATTCCGAAGGCGGTGCGAGAGCACCCGTCCGGCCCGATCTTCGAAGAGGGGTACGCCGCGCTCGGCGCGGCGACCACGGTCGATCCGGGCGCCAATCCCGCGCTCGACAAGGCCGTCAAGGCGGCGACCGCCGAACTCATCGGCCTGTGGGAGAACCGCCTGCAACAATACCGCTCGGCGATCCCACAGGACCCGATCGCCGACGCCAAGCCCGTGTTCTACCTGACGACGCGCGACGCGTGGAACACGGTCGTGAAGGACCAGGCGACCCGCACTCAGGTCATGCAGATGATTGCGGACCAGCTCTCGCTGGCGGCGCAGCACGCGGACGCGAGCAAGGACAAGGACCCGGAAAAGCGACAGCAACTCGTGCGGCTGTCGCAACTCTGCGTGGGCGCGTGCTCCGTCGTCGGCACGCACCAGTCGAACGACCCGCTCCGCCGGACGGCCGAGGGGGCGATGCGCGACATCGACATGGTCAAGCAGAACCTGGGGAAGATCCGGGGGTCTGCCGACGCGGTGGGCGACGAGGTGCGGCGGGCGTATCCCGGCGTGAAACCGTCCCCGCTGTTAAGTGAGCCGGGCGTGGCACGTCCGTAGTGCGTACCCCCGCGTGGCCGCGGAGCTTGAGCGGGGCGGAAGCGGACTTCGGGAACAACCATGCTGCGACTCCTGGTCATCCCGCTGGCGTTCCTGATCATGCTGGTGGGGGCGATGGTCTGGTCGGGCGGCGGCGCGACCAAGCGGGCCGAGTTCGTCTTCATCAACCGCGGCGACATCCACACGCTCGACCTCAACCAGATGTCCTACATGCAGGACTTCCGGCTGACCTACGCAATCCGCGAGGGCCTCTACAACCTCGACCCGGTCAAGTTCCGGCCCGAGCCGGCCGTCGCCGAGCGGCACGACCTCAGCCCGGACAAGCGGACGTACACGTTCCACCTGCGCGACGACGCGAAGTGGAGCGACGGCCAGCCGGTCACGGCGCACGACTTCGCCTTCTCGTGGCGGCGGATGTTGGTCGAGCCGGGCGAGTACAGCTCGATGCTCGAGGTGATCGACGGGGCGGCGGCGTTCGGCGGCGCGTACCTCAAGGGCGAGCCGGTCAAGTGGGACACGGTCAAGGTCGAGGCCGTCGACGACCGCACGGTCCGGGTCTCGCTGAAGAACCCGGTCCGTTACTTCCTGGACCTGGTCGCGTTCCCGCCGTTCTACCCGCGGAACGAGCGGTCGATGGCGCCGTTCCGCGTGTTCCGCGAGTCCGACGCGGACGTGATGGAGCCGTTCGGGAAGTACGTCGAGGCGGCCAAGCGGCTCGGCGCGGGCGCGACCGCCAAGGCGCTGGCGGAGGCGGCGGAAGACACGAAGCGCGAACTGGACCCGGCCGCGGTCGCGAAGTTCGTGGCGGCGGCGAAGGACTTCGAGTACACGGCCGACAACGACCGCAACGCCCGCAAACCCCGCCATCAGCTTAAACTCGCGACCGAGGCCGAACTGCTCGCGATGCTCAAGCTGTTCGCCGCCATGCGCCCGCTCGACGGGCTGGCCGCCAAGGCCTCGACCGAGGATCAGAAGGAGGACGCGCTGCTCGCGCTCCCGCCGGCGCAGAAGCTGGCGAAAATGATCGAGGTGGGGTTCGTCCGGTACGTGTTCGACAAGAAGTACACCCAGCCGCCCAACCTGACGTCGAACGGCCCGTTCGTCCTGACCGACTGGGACTTCAAGGCCCGCCTGTTCTGCAAGAAGAACCCGCACTACTGGGACCGCGACCGGGTGAAGACCGAGTCGATCGAGATGGTCGTCTCGGAGGTCCCCCAGAGCCAGCTCCTGATGTACGAGACGGGGTCGGTGAACTGGCTGGCGGACGTGACGGGCGAGCAGGCGGCCGAAATGGAGGCGGACCGGACCGACCTGCGCATCGCCGACGCGTTCGGGACCAACTTCCTCACGCTGATGTGCCGCCCGAACGTGCCCAAGCGGATGGGCGGCGGGAAGAACCCGCTGGCGGACGTGAAGGTGCGACAGGCGCTGGCGATGGCGCTGGACAAGCGGCAGGTCGTCAACACGATCACGCGGATGAAGGAGCTGCCGGCGCGGACCTACATCCCGCCGGACGGCACGCTGGCGGAGTTCACGTGGCTGCCCGGCAAGTTCGACCCGCCCGGCGCGCGGACGACGCCGTACACGTTCAAGGACTTGAAGGCGCTCCTGCCCACCGACGACGGGATCAAGGGCCCCGGGCCCGGCCTGCCGTACGACCCGGCCAAGGCCCGCGCGCTCCTCGCCGAGGCCGGCTATGCCGACGGTAAGAATTTTCCGAAGTACCCGATCCTCTACAACACGGGCAACCCGACGCGCAAGCGGATCGCCCAGATGATCCAGGAGCAGTGGCGGAAGGAACTCGGGATCGACCTCCCGATCCAGGGCGTGGAGGGGAAGATCTTCCAGCCCTGGGTCTCGGGCAAGGACTACTTCATCGCGACCGTCGCGTGGTACGGCGATTACCCGGACATCACGACGTTCACCGACAAGTACCACTCGACCAACCTGCAGAACGACTCGGACTGGCAGAACAAGGCCTATGACGCGCTGCTGGCCGAGGCCGAGGTCGAGGCGGACGACGCCAAGCGCGTCGCGCAGCTGTCGGAGGCCGTCGCGATGATCGACAACGAGGCCCCGATCATCCCCCTCTACCATTACGTGAACCTGAGCATGAACCGCGACGACGTGTACGGCGTGCAGCCCAACCCCCGGAACATCGTCATCTGGAAGTACGTGGGGGTGAAGAAGTGAAGGCGAGGACGGAAGATGACGGATGGCGGGTGGCGGGTGGCGCAGTAAGTCTCGCGCCATCCTCCGCCCTCCATCCTCTATCCTCGTGTTTGAAAGGGGGTCGACGTGCTTAAGTTCATCGCCTTCCGGCTGCTCCAGTTCCCGCTGATCCTCGCGATCATCTACCTGCTCACGTTCGCCCTAGCGTGGGCGGCGCCGGGCAGCCCGTTCGTCAACGAGCGCAAGCTCGACCCGCAGGTCGAGAAAGAACTCAAGCGGCAGTTCCACGCCGAGCACGCGTGGGAGTTCCTCGCCTACTACGGGTGGCAGATCGTGCGGCACGGCGACTTCGGGCCGTCGATGAACTACCCCGAGCGCAGCGTCAACCAGCTGATCGGTGAAGCCCTCCCGGTCTCGCTGACGCTCGGGCTGTTTGCGATGCTGATCGCGGTGCCGGTGGGCGTGGGGATCGGCGTCATGTCCGCCGTCCGGCGCGGCGGGCTGGTCGACTGGATCGGGCTGTCCGTCGCCCTGATCGGCATCTGCGTGCCCAGCTTCGTGATCGCCTCGCTCCTGCTCGGCTTGGCGGCGTGGGTCAAGGTGCTGCCGATCGGCGGGTGGGGGACGATCGGGCACATGATCCTCCCCGGCCTGGCGCTGTCGCTGCTGCCGATGGCTTACATCACCCGGCTGACGCGCGTATCGATGCTCGACACGCTCGGGGCCGACTTCGTGCGGACCGCGCGGGCCAAGGGGCTCGGGCGGTCGATCGTCATCTGGAAGCACTGCCTGCGCAACGCCTTCCTCCCCGTGCTCAGTTACCTCGGCCCGGCCGCCGCCGGGACGCTCGTCGGGTCGTTCGTCGTCGAGAAGGTCTTCACGATCCCCGGCCTCGGCCAGCACTTCGTCAATGCAGTGCAGAACCGCGACCAGACGCTGATCCTCGGCGTGGTGCTCGTGGAATCGGTGTTGTTGCTGGTGTTCAACCTGCTGGTCGACGTCGCCTACGCGTGGGTCGACCCGCGGATCGACGTGACCGCAGTAAACGCAACGTAACGGACCCGGCGAGCCCGCTTCAGCGGGCGGGTCGCGAAGCGATTGAGAATCGACAGGCGTAAAGACAAAGCATCCGCGAATGACAACGCTGACAGCACAAGAACCAACGGGGGGAACCGAGGAGGTGGCACCTAGCGTCACCGGGCGCCCCGCCGGCCTCTGGCGGCAAGTGCTGTCGAACCGGCGCGTCCTGATCGGCGGCGGGGTGTTGCTGGCCATGCTGCTGCTCTGCGTCGTGACGATCCCCTGGACCATGGGCCAGGTCGAGCGCGACGGCAAGGTCATCGCCGAGCGCCTGTACCTGCAGCAGGACCCGGACCTGGCGCGCAAGCCGCCGCAGGGCGGGCCGGCGGGCTGGATGGGGTACGACGACCTCGGGCGGTCCGTCATGGCGCGGGCGCTGATGGGCGGGACGATCTCGCTCGCCGTCGGGTTCGCGGCGGCGACGATCGCGGTCCTCCTGGGCGTCAGCGTGGGCGTGCTCGCCGGGTACAAGGGCGGGTGGGTCGACGCGCTGCTCATGCGGTCCGTCGACGTGCTGTACGGACTGCCGTACGTGCTGCTGGTCGTGCTGTTCAAGGTGGCGTTCGAGCCGAAACTGGTCGCGACGGAGATGATGGACGCGCAGACGGCCAGCGTCGTCGTGCTGTTCCTGGCGATCGGCCTGGTCAGCTGGCTGACGATGGCACGCGTCGTCCGCGGTCAGGTATTGAGCCTCCGCGGCCAGCCGTTCATCGAGGCGTGCCGGGCGATGGGCATGAAGGAAGGCCGGATCTTCGTCCGCCACATCCTGCCCAACCTCGTCGGCCCGATCACGGTCTACGCCACGCTCACAGTGCCCAGCGCCATGCTGCAGGAGTCGTTCCTGAGCTTCCTCGGCGTCGGCATCAACCCGCCGCTGCCCAGCTGGGGCAACCTGGCGAGCGAGGCGGTCGAGCTGCTGTACCCGAAGTTCTATTGGTGGATGCTGGTGTTCCCGTGTACGTTGCTGGCCGTCACGCTGCTGGCCCTGAACTTCGTGGGCGACGGGTTGCGCGACGTGTTCGACCCGAAGAAGGAAGCGGCTAAGATCTGACGACCGCGGGCGGTGGCTTACGATCGCGAGGCCGCGAGCGGCGCGCGCGTGCGATTGGCACGGAAGGTTGAAGCATGGAAAACCGTTTCGGCGTCAAAGACCTGTTCATGTTCGGTCTGATGGTGGTACTGATCGTCATGGTCGGTTTGTCGATGCGGCAGTTCGACCGGCAGTGGCAGGACGTGCAGGAGATCAAGAAGCAGAACTCGCAGCTGACGAGCGAGGTGGCGACGATCCGAAGCCAGATCGAGAGCGGGGCGGTGACGGTCGGTGGCGGAAACGCCGCCGGCCCGCGCGCGCTGCCCGCGCGCGAGATGCCAGTGTTCGCAGGGCTGGTCGGGGCCGAGCAGAAGCCCGACTTTTCGCGCGGGGACTGGCTGATCGACAACTTCGGCACGAAGGTCGGGCGGCTGACGCCGCTGGTCTCGTCAGACCTGTACCAGCAGTGGATCGAGTCGCGCGTGTGCGAGTGCCTGGCGACGCGCGACCCGGACAAGCTGGACTTCGTCCCGCTCCTGGCCGAGAGCTGGGAGATCAAGGACTACTCGGACAAGTTCGAGGCGTACGCGGCGCCGCTCCGCAAGCGCGGGCTGTCGCCCGAGCAGTTCACCGAGGAGATCAAGAAGGACCCGAAGGCCCCGCTGGCGCTGGAGATCGTGTTCAAGATCCGCCGCGGTGTGACGTTCTCGGACGGCACGCCGCTGACGGCGGAGGACGTGAAGTTCACGTTCGACTGGATCATGAACCCGGACGTAAACGCGGCCCGGGCCCGGGCGTACATGACGAACTTCAAGGAGGCGGTGGTCGACAATTCGCACCAGGTCACGTTCCGGTTTACCGAGCCGACCTTCAACACGTTCGAGACGATCGGGACGCAGGTGATCTTGTCGAAGAAGTTTTACTCGCGGTTCACGCCGCAGCAGTACAACGACAAGGTCGGCCTGCTGATCGGGACGGGCCCGTACCGCCTGTCGGACCCGGAGAACTGGGGCCCCGGGCGCGGGGTGGAACTGGTGCGGAACGAGCGGTACTGGGGAATCAAACCGACGTTCGACCGCCTGATTTGGCGCGAGCTCGAGGACGAGAGCGCGGAGATCGTCACGTTCGGCAACGGCGAGATGGACATCTTCGCGTGCCAGCCCGAGCAGTACGAGAAACTGCTCAAGGACGAGCGGATCGTCAAGATGAGCCAGCACCTGCAGTACCCGTCGCCGCTGAACGGGTACACCTACATCGGGTGGAACCAGAAGCGGAAGGACACGGCGGGGGTTGAGAGGCCGACGCCGTTCGCGGACAAGCGCGTGCGGCAGGCGATGACGCTGCTGATCGACCGGGAGCGGATCGCGAAGGAAGTCTATCTCGGGTATGCGACGGTGGCGTCCGGGCCGTTCGATCCGGCGAGCCCGCAAACGGACCCGGCGGTCAAGCCGTGGCCGTACGACGAGGCGAAGGCCAAGGCGCTGCTGGCGCAGGCGGGGTTCGCGGACAAGAACGGGGACGGGGTGATCGACGGCCCGGACGGCAAGCCGTTCCGGTTCAAGCTGAGCTACCCGAGCGGGAGCGCGACGTACCAGCGGGTCGTCTTCTTCCTCAAGGACAGCTTCGCCAAGGCGGGCGTGACGATGGAGCCCGAGCCGCTCGACTGGCCGGTGCTGATCGACCGCCTGAAGAAGAGCCAGTTCGACTCGTGCTCGCTCGGGTGGGGCGGGGTCGTGGAGTCGGACCCGTACCAGATCTTCCACTCGTCGCAGATCGCCGGCGAGGGCGACAACCGCACGGCGTACGCGAACAAGGATCTCGACGCCCAGATCGAGCTGGCGCGGCGGACCGTGGACGACGCCAAGCGCATGGAGCTCTGGCACGCCGTCCACCGGACGCTCCACGACGACCAGCCATACACGTTCCTTTTCAACCGCCCGTCGCTCGTGTTCATCAACGGACGAGTCAAGAACGTGGGCGTGACCAAGCTCGGATTGAACTACCTGCGCCTGTACCCCAATCCCAGCCCGTGGTACGTCCCGCGGGCAGCCCAGCGGTACACGAAATGACGACCCGCCGCCCGCCCGCGCGAAACCGGCCGGCGGGCCGCCGACGTTGAGCGCCGTATCCTCTTAGCGACGCGCCGCGATGCTCAGTTACCTGATCCGACGACTACTGCTCCTGATCCCGACGATGATCGGCGCGACCGCGCTGATCTTCTTCGTGATGGAGCTGTCGCCCGTGAGCGTGACCAACACGCTGCTGTCGCGCGAGGGCAACGTACTGCCCGGGGCCCGAAAGGCGCGCGAGGAGTACCTGAACAGGCGGTACGGGCTGAACAATCCGCCGGTCGTCAGGTACTTCAAGTGGCTCAACGGGATCTCGCCGGTCGGCGTGAAGGAGGCGGGCGAAGGGTTTCCGGGGGCGTGGCGGTTCGGGTTCAAGACGCCGGACCTCGGCGACAGTTTCCCCCAGAGCAAAAAGGTCTCGGAAATTATCCTCGACGCTTTGCCGGTCACCCTGCTGCTTCAGGCGATCTCGATCCCGATCGCGTACGGCATCGCGATCTGGACGGGCATCTTCACGGCGAGACATCGCGGCAAGATCCAGGACATCGCGACCGGCAGCGGGCTGCTCGCGCTCTGGTCGCTGCCGGTCATCTGGGTCAGCGTGATGCTCATCGGGTTCTTCGCCAACAAGCACTACTTCCCGTGGTTCCCGACGGGCGAGCTGCACGAACCACAGTCGACCGAGTGGACGTTCCTGCCCGGGAACGGCACGCGCGGGTGGTTGCTCGACACGGCCTGGCACCTGATCCTTCCCGTCGTGTGCCTGACGTACGCGAACTTCGCTTACCTCTCGAAGCTGACCCGGGCGGCCCTGCTCGACACGCTCGGGGCCGACTTCGTCCGGACGGCCCGGGCCAAGGGGCTGGGCGAGCGGGTCGTGCTGTACCGCCACGCGTTCCGCAACAGTTTGCTCCCGCTGATCACGGTGTTCGCGTCGCTCCTGCCGGTCATGATCACGGGCTCGGTCGTGGTCGAAAAGGTGTTTTCGATCAACGGCACGGGGCGGATGATCATCGACTCGATGCTCGCCAAAGACACGGAACTGTTCCTGTCGGTCTCGACCATCACGCTTCTGCTTCAGCTTGTGGGGTACCTGCTGGCCGACTTCGCCTACGTCCTTGCCGACCCGCGGGTGAGCTATGAGTGAGGGCGGGCCCCCCGACAACCCGACCGTCGGCCGCCCGCCGGGCGGCGCCAGCGGGCCCGCGGAGCCGGCGCACGGGACCGTCCTGGCCGGTGCGTCGATCGCGTACGAGCCCGGGGCGGTCGACCGGGCGGCGACGGCGGTCGGCGGCGGGGGCGCGCTCCCACCCCCCAAGCGCCGCGCGTACCTGCAGCAGGTCGTCTACGACACGTTCCAGAATCTGCGGGCGCGGTTCGCGTCCGGGTGGATCGTCCTGCTGATGTTCCTCGCCTGCTTCGCGCCGTTCCTCGCGAGCAGTCACCCGCTGCTGGTGAAGGTCGACGGCAAGTGGTCGAGCCCGTTCGTCCAGCACCTGGGGCCGGCCGACGTCGTGCTACCGTGCGTGTTCGTCACGGGCGTGGTGCTGCTGGCGCGCCGGCGGCTCGGGATGGGGCAGGGCGTGCTACTGCTGATCTGGGTCGCGGCGGTCACGTCGGTGTTCGCAGCCGGGCCGGACTTCTACACCGCCCTTGAGGCGGCGGGCGAGGGGCGCGGGCCGGTCGCGGGCGCGTGGCGGCTGCTGGCCCGGTCGCCCGTCCTGACTGCGCTGTGGTACCTCACGTGGGTGGGGATGGTCGCGTTCGCGATCGTTGCCGCCCTCCGCTGGCTCCCGCGCCGGACGGCCGGCGTCACCGCGGCGATCCTGACGCCGCTGTGCGCGCTCCTGATCGTGTTCCCGCTCCGCCCGCCTGAGAACGTGGTCTACGAGCAGTACCGCGTGCTGCAGGCGCAGGGGAAAACCGAGTTCATGCTGCGAACGATCGTCCCGTACAGCCCAACGGACCGCCTGCGCGACGACCCGGACGCCCGCCTGACCGGCCCGTCGGCCGCCCACTGGGCCGGTACCGACGCGTACGGCGCCGACCTCCTGTCGCGCATGATCCACGGGTGCCGGATCGCGCTGGCCATCGGGTTCATCGCGACCGGGATCGAAGTGCTGATCGGCGTGTTCGTCGGCGGGCTGATGGGCTACTTCGCCGGCACCATCGACCTGATCGGCATGCGGCTGATCGAGATTATCGAGGCCATTCCGCGCCTGGTCCTCCTGATCGCGGTCACGGCCGCGTACGGGCGCAACTTGTACATGATGATGGCGATCATCGGCCTGCTCGGATGGACCGGCGACGCCCGGTTCGTCCGAGCCGAGTTCCTCAAGCTCCGCAAGCAGGACTTCGTACAGGCGGCGGTCGCGTCGGGCCTCCCGCTCCGCTCGATCCTGTTTCGCCACATGCTGCCCAACGGGGTCACGCCCGTGCTGGTGAGCGCGAGCTTCGGGGTAGCGTCGGCGATTCTGCTCGAATCGACACTGAGCTTCCTGGGCCTGGGGCTGGTCGACGAGCCGAGTTGGGGGGCGATGCTCGAACAGGCCCGCAGTGGCGGGGCGGGGTTCAACTGGTGGATCGCGACGTTCCCCGGCCTGCTGATCTTTCTGACCGTGTTCGCGTACAACCTGATCGGCGAATCTGTCCGAGACGCGCTGGACCCCAAGCTCCTCAAACGAGAGTAGCCCGCGCGAGCGCACACGAGCACACACACCATGGCACCTCCCCCGATCCCACGTCCGGTCACCGCCGCCCGGCCCCTCCTCGAGCTCCGCGATCTCAACGTCGCGTTCGAGACCTCCCGCGGGCTCGTCCGGCCCGTGCAGGACGTCTCGTACTCGATCTACCCGGGGCAGACGCTCGCCGTCGTCGGGGAGTCGGGGTGCGGGAAGTCGGTCACGGCCCTGTCGATCCTCCGGCTCATCCCGTCGCCGCCGGGGAAGGTGCTGGGCGGGCAGATCTTGTTCGAGGGGCGCGATCTGCTGGCGCTTTCCGAGCGCGAGATGCAGTCCGTCCGCGGGCGCGACATCGCGATGATCTTCCAGGAGCCGATGACCAGCCTCAACCCGGTCTACACGATCGGGGACCAGATCGCCGAGGCCGTCATGCTGCACCAGAAGGTGAGCGCCCGGCAAGGGTACGAGATCGCCGAGCAGGCGATGAAGGACGTCGGCATCGCCGACCCCGGCCGCCGCCTCCACGAGTACCCGCACCAGATGTCCGGCGGCATGCGGCAGCGCGTGATGATCGCGATGGCCCTGTCGTGCAAGCCCAAACTCCTGATCGCCGACGAGCCGACGACCGCGCTGGACGTGACGATCCAGGCCCAGATCCTCGAGCTGCTCCGCAAACTCCAGCGCGAGACGGGCATGGCGATGCTGCTGATCACGCACGATTTGGGCGTGGTCGCCGAGAACGCCGACGCGGTCGCGGTCATGTACGCGAGCCGGGTGGTCGAGTACGCGACGGTCGAACAGATCTTCGACCGCCCGCAGCACCCGTACACCGAGGGCCTGCTCAAGAGCGTGCCCAAGCTCGGCGCCCACGCGCAGCGGCTGGTCTCGATTCCCGGGATGGTACCCAATCCGTCCAATTTCCCCGGCGGGTGCAAGTTCCACACGCGGTGCCCGCGGACGCGCGAGCTGGCCGCGCGCGCGAACCCGGCCGAGACGGTCGAGGTGCGATCGGGCGACGAGACGTTCCGCGTGATGGCCCGGTGCACGGCGGCCGGACCGCGGGTCGTCCCGCAGGCGCCGACGGCCGGCGAGCCGGAGCTGCGGGAAGAGTCGCAGGGGCACTGGGCGCGGTGCCACTACGCGGAGAACTTCGAAAAGGCGCCGGTGACCCGGCCCGACCTTGCGAACAAGCGCGAGGTGACGCCGGAGGCAGTGGTGGTAGCGGAGTTGGGCGCGGTGACGTTGTAGCAGGTTCGGGCGGCAGACGTGCGTCACTGAAGTGAGCACGCCGGAAGGATGGATTCTGTGAGCAGCACTTTGACGACCCCCGCGACGCCGACGTCTCCGAGCCCCTCCGGCGCGCCGCTGTTGCGCGTGCGCGACTTGCGCACGTGGTTCCCCATCAAGCGCGGCCTGTTTCAGACGACCGTCGGACACGTCAAGGCGGTCGACGGCGTCTCGTTCGACGTCCACGCCGGCAAAACGCTCGGCCTCGTCGGCGAATCCGGCTGCGGCAAAACCACCGTTGGCCGAACGATCCTCCGCCTCATCCCCGCGACGGGCGGCGAAGTGATCTTCAAGGGCCAGGACTTTTACAAGTACCGCGGGGCCGAGCTGCGCCGCCTCCGCCGGCACATGCAGATCATTTTCCAGGACCCGGTCAGCTCCCTGAACCCGCGGATGACGGTCGGAAACATTATCGGCGAGCCGCTGACCGTCCACGGCATCGCCACCGGCGCCGACCGAGACGACCGCGTCGCCTCCCTCCTCCACCGCGTCGGCCTAGACCCGGCTTACGCCAGCCGGTACCCGCACGAGTTCTCCGGCGGCCAGCGCCAGCGCATCGGCATCGCCCGGGCCATCGCGCTCTCGCCGGACTTCATCGTGTGCGACGAGCCGGTCAGCGCGCTGGACGTCTCGATCCAGTCGCAGGTCCTCAACCTGCTGGACGACATCCAGAAGGAACTGGGGATCGCCTACCTGTTCATCGCGCACAACCTCGCCGTCGTCGAGCATTTTTCGGACGAGATCGCCGTGATGTACCTGGGCCGGATCGTCGAGAAGGCGGGCAGCGTCGAGCTGTACGCCAACCCCAAGCACCCGTACACGATGGCCCTGCTGAGCGCCATCCCCGAGCCCGACCCGCGCCCGCGCAAGCGGCGGATCGTGCTGTCGGGCGAGGTCCCCAGCCCCAGCAACCCGCCGACCGGCTGCCCGTTCCACCCGCGATGCCACGTGACGCGCGACGCAGCGAAACAGGCGAACGCGAGCGAAACGGTGGAACTGACGATCGGCGGGCGCTCCGAGCGCGTGCTGAGCAAGTGCGTGCGCGAGTGCCCGCCGCTCGAGCAGAAGCAGGGGGAGACGGGCCACGTGGCGGCGTGCTGGGTGACGCAGTGAGCGAGCCGGTTCGGCCGATCCCGGTCAGTCCTTTGGAGTACGCCGACGCGCAGACCGCGCGGCGCGGCCGCGGGCCGGCGTTTGCGGCCGTGCTGTTGATCGCGGGCGCGATCGTGTCCGCCATCGCCTCGCTCTGGATGGCGCGAATCGTGGTCACAGAAGGGCTGTCCGGCTCGCGCACGCCGATCGCCGTCGGCGTCCTGTGGCTGGGCGGGCTGCTGCTCGCGCACGGCGGGCTGGCCCTGATCATCATTTCGTTCATGCGGAAACGCGCCGGACGGACGGCGGTCGTCGCGCTCATCCTGATGGGCGTGTACTACGCCGTCGCGTTGATCGTGCCGCGCGCCTTCGCGGCGATGAGCCGGCCCTGAGCGCGGGGGTACACCGTGGGATTCGTCCCGAGACAAGTCGCTCGGCTCCCTCTGAGCCACCGTTTTCACATCGCGACGCGCGACGGGTATAACGGGCACACACCTTCTCCCAAAGGAGCCACCGCACATGCACCGATCGCTCGCGCTCTGCGCCATCGCCATCTTTCTCGTCGCACAACCCGCCCTCGCCGGCGACGCCGCCAAGGACGACGCCCCGCCCGCCGGGTTCGTCTCCCTCTTCGACGGCAAATCCCTCGACGGCTGGAAGCTCCCCGAGGGTGACAACGGGCACTGGAGAATCCTCGACGGCGTGATCGACTACGACGGCTCATCCGAGGCCAAGGGCGACAAGGGCGTCTGGACGACCAAAGAGTTCGGCGACTGCGTCATCCGCATCGATTGGCGCATCAAGGAAGCGCCGTACATCAACCCGAACGTGCCGTACGTTCTCCCGGACGGGTCGCACGCGAAGGGCGTCGACGGCAAACCCTTGAAGCTCGCGCTGCCGGATTCCGACTCCGGCGTCATCCTCCGCGGGAACGTGAAGAACCAGGCGAACATCTGGTGCTGGCCGATCGGCTCGGGCGAGTTCTACGGCTACCGCATGGACCAGAAGATGCCCCCCGAAGTCCGCGCCGGCGTCACCCCCAGGCACCAGGCCGACAAGCCCGTCGGCCAGTGGAACCGGTTCGAGATCACCTGCAAGGCCGACCGCGTCACCGTCGTCCTCAACGGCATCACCGTGATCGAGAACGCCCAACTCCCCGGAATCGCTCCTAAAGGCCCGCTCGGCCTCCAGCACCACGGCGGGAAGGACAAGGAGGGCAAGTGGAACAGCCCGCCGGCGCTCGTGCAGTTCAAGAACTTGTACGTGAAGGAACTGGGGGAGGGGAAGTGAGGCATTGCCGATTGCCCATTTCCGATTGCCCATTGGACACGACACCGGCGCCACGCCCGTTTGGGCAAACGTATTAGCACGCCCGCCCTGCGGCACGCTGCTTCTCGCGTCAACGAATCGCTCCGCGCCATCTATAGGATTGCGGAGTAACACAATGGACGTGCGCGGCATCGAACACTTGACGGTGGCGGAGTTGATCGACGAAGTGCGCCATGGCGGACGGTTCGTCGTGTTCCGCGCGAGCGTCGGCCTGCTCGTCGCGACGGTCGAACTCGCTTCGCCCGTCTACTTCGTGCGCGAGGGAGAGCGGCCCGCCGGCGGGGGGCGGTGGTGGCGAAACGTGCTCACGAGTGTCATGGGGTGGTGGGCGATTCCCGGCGGGCCGGGGCGGGCGATCGCGTGCCTGCGCGACAATGCGCGCGGCGGGCTGGACGTGACGGTCGCGGTGCTGCGGCACCTGGCGATGGCCGAGGCGCGCGGGTTGGGGCTGAACGACTTTCCCCAGATGCCGCCCATGGCCCGCCCGCACGCGGCATGACGCCAACAGCCGCCCCGCTCGCGGCGTCGACCTGTTGATACGCGCAACGCGCTTCGAGTAACGTCATCGCCTCATGACGTTGATCCCCAGTCCACTCGTCGGCGTGCTCGTCCTCCTCGCCGTCCCGATCCCGGTCTCGGCCGCCGTTCGTCATGTGCCGCAGCAACCCAGCCCGGGCCAGCCGGTCCTCGTCACCGCCGAACTGCCTGCCGGCACCGCCCATGCAACGCTGAAACTCCAGGCCGTCGCGCCTGGCAAGTACATCCGCAAGGCCGACCCAGCGTACGAGAAGGAATGGGTCGACCTCCCCCTGCGCGACGACGGCAAGGACGGCGACGCCAAGGCCGGCGATTCCGTCTTCAGCGTGGCCGTGCCCGTTGACTGGCAGAAGCACCGCTGGCTCATGCGCTATCGGATCGAGTCCAAAGACGCCGCCGGCAAGTCCACCCGGTTGCCCGCCGCCGCGGACCCGTGCCCCAATTTCGCCTGGTGGTGCGACGCCGGCCCCGCCGCGTGGGCCGGCGCGATTACGCCCGGCAAGTCGCCCGTGCTCCAGTTCTCGCCCGAATTCCTCGGCACGCTCCAATCCCTGCACCTGATCGCCCGGGCCGGGGACGTCGCCAAAAGCCAATGGGACCCCGGCGCCCACAAGCAGCGCCAACAGGGCACCCTCGTCTACCGCGGCGTCGTCTACGACCATATCGAGTACAGCAACCGCGGCCAGGGCAGCGCCCACATCGGCGGCAAGAACAAGTGGGCCGTCAAGCTCGGCGCAGGCTCGGGCCTCCGCTTCCTCGACCACGACGGCGTCCCGTTTCCCGCGCCCGTCAAAGGCTTGGACCTCAACCCCGGCGGCTCGACGCCCTACCTCCCGACGCTCCGCGGCATCACCGGCCTCGACGAGGTCATGTCCATGCGCGCCTACCGATTGGCCGGTGTTCCGACCGCGCCCGTCACGTGGGTCCAATGGCGCGTCGTCACCACCGAACAGGAGGTCTCGGCCAAGGACCAGTTCGCCGGCGACCTTTGGGGCGTCTACGTCGCGCTCGGCGAGATGGAGCCGGAACTGCTCGCCGACCGGGGCCTGCCCAACGGCCTGGCCGCCAGCGTCCAGAGCGGCATCAAGCACGCGCCCAAATCCGTGGCCGAACCCGACAAGGTGTGGGAGAAGTTCCGCAACGCCATCCGCGGCAAACAGACGGAGGCCTGGTGGCGGGAGAACCTCGACCTGCCCGCTTACTTCAGCTTCGCCGCGATGAACCGCCTGCTCGGCAACGTCGACCTCCGCCCCGACGGCAACCATGGCTACTACCGCAACCCCGACGGCCACTGGTCGCCCATTCCGTGGGACAACGACATGATGTTCGTCCCGCGCCACCACCAGCCGGGCTACATCGACGCGAACAACTGTCTCCAACACCCGGCCATCGCCCGCGAATACCGCAACCGCGCGCGCGAGATCCTCAACCTGTTCGCCGGCGACGCGACCGAGCAGGGGGGCCAGGTCGGCCAGTTCACCGCCGACCTTGCCGCCGCGATCGCGCCGCCGAAGTACCCCGCCGACTGGTCCCTCCTCGACGCCGCCGTCTGGAACCAGCACCCGCGGCAGAACCAGAAGGGCTCGTATTTCGTCAACCCCGTGTATGGCGACCACTTCGGCGGTCGCTGGAAGCGCACCCTCGCGACCAACGACTTCGCCGGCTTCCGCAAGTACCTCGTCGACTTCTGCACCGACTCGCGGCCCACAAAAAACTACGCCCCCAACGACGGCGACCCCCGCGGCTACGGCTGGGGATACCTGGCCTACGAAGCCAAAGATCCCAAGATCCCCGCGACCGCGAAAGTCGAACGCGCAGCCGGCGACCCGTGGAAGTTCACGGCCTCCGCGTTCGCGTCGCCCGGAGGAAAATCGCCCGCGGCCTTGGAGTGGCGCGTCGGCCGGGTCGGCAAGCTCGGGTGGTACGAACTCACCGATCACTGGCGCTCGGAAGTCGCCAACGGAGTCGACGTCGCCATTCCTCCGAAGGTGTTCGACGAGCCGGGCGCCTACCGCGTCCGCGCCCGCTGGCGCGATGACTCCGGACGCTGCGGACACTGGAGCCCCGCACTCGAGATCCGCGTGAAGGGTTAATCCTTCCCTATCCTCCGAAGCGGCTTGGTCACCTTCGGTGACCATGTCTCCCGCCCGTCCAAGCTCCTATCATCCCTCCCATGCCCCAGACCCCCGCGGCGCAAACTCGCATCGGCAAAGTCGACCTCCACGGCCACCTCCTCCCCGGCGTCGACGACGGCTGCCGCTCGCTCGACGAGTCGATCGACTGCGCCGCCATGCTCGTCGACGCCGGCTACACGCACGCCAGCGCCACCCCGCACGTGATGCCGCAATTCCCCGGCAACAACCGCCGCGAGATCGCCCGCCGCGTTCGCGAACTCCAGGCCGCGTACGACTCGGCCGGCGTCGGCCTCACCCTCGTCCCGGGCGGCGAGCTGAACATGCTCGACACGATGCAGCTCGAAGACGAGATCGACCTCGATTCCGTCGTCAGTTACGGGTTGGCCGGCAAATGGGTCCTGTTCGACTTCTGGACCGACTCCACCGCCGAATTAGCGCGGTACGTCGTGCCGTGCGTGACCGCGCTTCGAAAGGCGGGCTACCAACTCCTCCTGGCGCACCCGGAACGCATCGCGGTCTTCCAACGGGACGATGGCGTGCTCGACGAACTCGTCGGCAGGGGGGTCAAGCTCCAACTCAACTCGTGGTGCCTCGTGGAGCGCCCCGGATCGCGCCTGCGCGAGCTCGCGGAGCGCTGGCTGCTCGCCGGACGGTATCACGTCCTCGGCACCGACCTGCACCGCCGCGAAGGAATGCCCGCGCGCCTCGAAGGGATCAAGCGCGCCGAAGAACTCATCGGCGCGGAAGCGTTCGACCAGATGATGTGGCGCGCCCGCGATGTCGCGGGGATCGCGGATTGACCTGCCGCTCGCGGCTTCGCACT
>DATHXE010000232.1:0-1833 GCA_035459845.1 Tepidisphaeraceae bacterium
GCCGAGCTGCTCCGCCGCCGGCCCGACGTGCGCCGGGCCGAGCGCCAGCTCGCCGCCGCCACCGCCCGCGTGGGCGTCGCCACGGCCGACCTCTACCCGCGCTTCTCGCTGGTCGGCTCGCTCGGCCTGCAGAGCACCGACTTCGGGTCGATGTTCAACTACGCCAGCCGCCTTTACTCGATCGGCCCCTCGGTCACCTGGCCGATCTTCGACGCCGGCCGGATCCGCGCCAACATCGCCGTCAACAACGCCCAGCTCGAACAGTTCCTGGCCGCGTACGAGCAGACGGTGCTCAACGCCCTCCGCGAGGTCGAGGACGCCCTCATCGCCTACCAGCGCGAGCTCGACCGCCGCACGACCCTCGCCGCCGCCGCCAACGCCAACCAGCGGGCGGTCACGCTCTCCAACGAGCTGTACACCGCCGGCCGGACGGACTTCCTCTCCGTCCTCCAGGCCGAGCGCGATTTGTTCCAGTCCCAGGACGCCCTCGTCCAATCCGACCGCCTCGTCTCGGCGAACCTGATCGCCCTCTACAAGGCCCTCGGCGGCGGCTGGGAACTGCACGAGCCGGTCGCCCGGAATGATTAACCACGAAGCACACGAAGGGCACGAAGGAAGACAAAGAGGATGGAACCGCGGATGAACGCCGATGAACGCGGATGAGGAGTGGAATTGAAACCCTCCTATCTAATCTGCGTGAATCAGCGTTCATCTGCGGTTCCATTTCTTCTTCGTGCCTTTCGTGCCCTTCGTGGTTCATCCTCCGCGCTAGCATAAGCCCAAAGTCCCATGGCGGCCCCCCTCCCCCGGCCGTACGCTCAGCCCGGTGGGCGTGGCCTGTTCGTGCGGCGCGCGCCCCTCACTTCTACTGACCCCGGGAGGCTCATGCGCGTCCGAATTTCCGCCGTTTGCGTGTTGATGGCCCTGATCGCCGGGTGCGGTCCCGAGGTCGTGCCGACGACGGCCCACCCGCCGACCTCGCCCGACTCGGTGCGGATCCTGGGCGCGCCCCCGAAGAAGTACGAGCAGATGGGGACGCTCATGCTGGAGATCACGCCCGACCTGAAGTGGGACGAGCGGGCCCAGGCGAACAAGGCGTTCGACCTGCTCAAGGCCAAGGCCGCCCGGCAGGGCGCCAACGCGATCGGCCTGTGGACGCTCCCCGGCGTCCCCGACGCCAACCGCGCGACGGCGGGCTACAACGGCACGTTCCACCAGGTCCCCGTGATCGTCGGCCCCGACGGGCGGCGCACGGCGGTGGCCCAGGCGCTGTGGGTCGTCGAGCAGTAGCCTTCCGCTCGGGTCGAACAGCCACAGAGCACACAGAGCCGCAGAGAGAAGAAGAATCAGCCACAGATGACACAGATGGCCACGGATGGAGTTCGCTTTTCCATCCGTGGCCATCTGTGAAATCGGTGGCTGATTTGTTTTTGCTTGCCCTCCCCCCCTCTGTGCCTCTGTGAGCTCTGTGGCGATTCCGAATTACGCCGCGATCGTCGCGGTCGCGGGCGTGCCCCAGGGGCCGACGAGGCCGCGCGTGCCGACCCAGCGGAGGCGGTACGCGGCGGTTCGGCCGGCCTGGGCGCGGGCGAACTCGACGGTGAACGTGCCGTCCGTCGCCAGGCCCGCGAACTGCTCGGGGGCGGGCTCGCGGCCGGGCTCCGCGGCGACGCGGACCCAGACCTCCGCGCCGATCGTGTGCCGCGGGCGGCGGGCGCGGGGGGCGGCCCCGGGCGCGTCGTCGGCGATCCGCAAGTCGTGGCGGAGCGGCAGGAGGCGGTCGACGACCGCCATCGGCCGGGTCGTCGGGACGTGCCCGCCCTTGCCGCCGCC
>DATHXE010000233.1:0-5030 GCA_035459845.1 Tepidisphaeraceae bacterium
GCGCGCACTACCTCTCGACGCGCCTGCCCGAGGCGCCGGAGGAGGTGGCCGATCCGCACAATCTGCTCGTGAAATACGCCGCCGAGCTCGGGCTCGTCGGCCTGCTGCTCGGGCTCGCGTGGCTCGGCCGACTCGCGTGGGAGCTCACGCGTCCGGTGGGGCCTACGGCGGCACCGGAGCAATTACCTTCCGCAAAAGCGAGGGTGGGCGCGATGCCCCGGGCGTCGGCGATCAAAGTGGTCTCCGTCATCGCGGGGCTGGCGATCGCGATCAACGTGCTGGCCAACCTCGATTTGGCCACGGGCACGCTCGACGGCGGCGATTTGCTGCTCGACGGGCTCCGCCGGGCGATGATGCTCGCGGTGATCCTGATCGGCGCGACGGCGGCGGCGGTGCGGTCGCTCAAGGCGCCCGACGTCGACGAGCGGCCCACCCCGCTCGTGCTCTACGCGATCCTCGCCGGGCTGGCGGTCTTCGTCCTGCACAACCTCCTGGATTTCTCGATGTCCGAGCCGGGGCCGCTCTGGCTCTTCGCGCTGCTGGCCGGCGCGGCGCTAGGCGTGCGGCAACCCTCCGTCGCCGGCCAGCGGCGGCGGACGGCCGTCGCGGCCGTCGCGCTGGGCGTGTGCGTCGTGGGGTGGCTCGTGGCGGCGCTGTTCGTGTGGGTGCCCGTCGCCCAAGCCGAGGACGCGGCCCGGCGAGCGGCCGTCGAGCTGGCAGCGCGCGACGACAAGGGCAACGCCCCGTTCGGCGCCGTCGAGCGCGCCGCCAAGCTGCTGGCGGATGCGCGCGACGCCGTGCGGTACAATGCCGACTACCCCTTCCGCGCCGCGCTCGCCCTGCGCCTGCGGCCCGGGTTCAACCCCGAGGTCGTCAACCAGCTCGGCCTGGCCATCAAGACCGACCCGGCGAGGTACGAGTACTACCGCGAGCGCGCCCGCTACCTGATCGAGACCGGCCAGGCCTCGGCCCAAGCTGACCGCGTCCGCGCCGAGTTCGCCAGGGCCCTGGCCCTCAACCCGAACTTCGTCGCGATGCGCCTGGAGTACGCGGACTTCCTCGCGTCGATCGGCGACAAGCCGGGGGCGATCTCCCAGTACGAGGCGGCGCTCGGATACGACGCACAGCTGAAGGCGAACGAGCCGAAGCGGCTGGGGGCGGGCGAGGTGGAGGCGGTGAAGCGGAAGATCGCGGGATTACGGGGTTAGACGGTCGGAGATAACGTCGAGCGATGTTGACAACTCGTCCAGCGCCCCCGCCCGCTTCCGCGGCCCAGTTGCCGCAGGGAGACGACGCGCCCTTGGGGCGCTTCGTGCACGACGAGACGTCGTGGGCGGCGTGGCGGCTGATTCCGGACGATTCGCGCGTCTTGGTTTGGGGATCCGGGAGCCGTCCGAGTCGCGAGCAGGTCGCGACTTGGAAGGACGTCGAGCCCCGGATTGCGGAATTAGTCGAAGCCGCGACGGCGACGATCGCGGCACCTCCCGTCCGAATCGGTCTCTTCCGGAGGAGGCCGACGGCGACCCAGTGGCAACGATTCACGCTGCGCGAGATCGGCCTGGAGGAAGGCGGCTTCGAACTGTTCTTCGACTCGCCCCTGAGTCAACGAATTGGACTGTGGCCCGTGGTTCGGTACGAAGGCGGGCGCGTCGTCTCCGCCGAATGGGCGACGTGAGCGCGAGGGGCGCGGGATCGAGGATCGGCCGTTCGGCGTCGACGCGCGGCCGGCCAGCGCCGAGCGGCGGGAAGGTGGCGCATCCGGTCCCCTCTCCCGGACGCGCCAGTTGGAACGCGGCAGATGAACCACGAATCTCACGAATCGACACGAATAAGTCGGGCTGATTCGTGTCCATTCGTGTGATTCGTGGTTCATCTCCGGGCTGGCATCACACCCCCACGCTCTCCGGCAGTTCCGCGTTGTGGGAGACGGTCTGGACGTCGTCGTTGTCTTCCAGGGCGTCGATCAGCTTGAGCAGGGTGGCCCCCTTCTCCGCGTCGACGGCGACCGTGTTCGTCGGCATGTAGGTGATCTCGCCGGCCTCGACGGGGATCCTGGCGGCCTCGATCGCGTCCTTGACCTTGAGGTACGTGACCGGGCTGGTGATGACCTCGAACACCTCGCCCTGGTTCTTGACGTCCTCGGCGCCGGCCTCGAGGGCGACCTCCATCAGGGCGTCTTCGGTGACGCCGGGCGCGTCCGCCTTGACCGTGATGACCCCCTGCTTGACGAACTGGAACGCGACCGAGCCGGCGACGGCGAGGTTGCCGCCGTGCATCTCGAAGATCTTGCGCACCTCGGCGACCGTGCGCGTGCGGTTGTTGGTCAGCGACTCGACCAGGAGCGCGACGCCGCCGGGCGCGTACCCCTCGTACGTGATCGGCTCGTAGTTCTCGGCCCCGAGCTCGCCGGTGCCCTTCTTGATCGCGTTGGCGATCGTGTCCTTGTGCATGTTGGCGGCCTTGGCCTCCTCGATCGTGTAGCGGAGGGTGAGGTTGGCGCCCGGGTCGCCCCCGCCGGCCTTGGCCGCGATGATGATCTTGCGGGCGATCTTCGACCAGAACTTCCCGCGCTTCTTGTCGTTGGCGCCCTTGGCCCGCTTGATCTTCGCCCAGTGACTGTGTCCTGCCATGTCTGCTCCGGTTGCCAGTTGCCAGTTGTTAGTTGCCAGTGCGATCGGTTCACAGCGAGGATGACAGGCCGTTCACCACTGGCAACTGGCAACTCGCAACTGGCAACTCTCCTACTTCTTCACTGCCGACTGCCCACTGCCGCCCGCCGACTTCTCCGCGCCCTCCGCGAGCGGGGCGACGTCGACGGTCCGCCCCTGCTCGTGCTGGCGGAGCTTCTGCATTAATTGAAGGCGCAGCTTTTTCAAGTCGTCGCGGGTGCTCCGCGTCTCGTCCAGGCGCGCCTTGGCGCGCTTCCAGTAGCGCACCGCGCCGTCGGCCTCGCTCAGGCGGTACAGGACGTCGCCCATGTGGTCGAGCACGACCGGGTCGGGGCGGGCGGCGGGGCCGATCGCCTTTTCGAGGAAGCCCTTCGCCTCGCCGAACTTCCCGCGCTTGTAGAGCACCCACCCGAGGCTGTCGAGGAACGACTGGTTGTCCGGCTCGGCGTCGACCGCGGCCCTGACCAGCTCCTCGGCGCGGCCCATGTTCCGCCCGGCGTCGGCGAGGTTGTAGCCCAGATCGTTGGCGGCCGGGGCGTGCCGGGGGTCGAGCTTGACGACCTCGTCGAGCAGCCGCTCTTCGGTTTCCTTCTGGCCGATGCGCCCGTACACGTGGGCGACGTAGTACATCAGGTCGGCGTCGCCCTCGACGGCCTTTCGCGTGGCATCGAGCACCCGGACGGCCTGCTCGTGCTGGCCGCGCTCGTGGTAGATCATCACGAGGCGCTCGGCGGCCTCGCGGTTGGCCGGGTTGCTACGCCGCTCTTCCTCGAGCCGCTGCACGAGCTCGTCGACCCGCCGGGCGTCGAAGAAATAATCGTACATCGCCCCCAGCACCTGCTCGCTCTGCGGCTGGTCCTTGAACAGCGCCAGCAGCTCGGCCTCGGCCGCCATGCCCTGCCCGGCGCGGTGCATGACGCGCGCCCGCAGCACGCGGGCCCGCACGTTGCCCGGGTCGGCGGCGAGCCACTTGCCCAGCACGTTGATCGCCTTGCCCGCCTCGCCGCGCGTCAGGTACTCGTTGAAGAGGTCGAGGTAGGCGTCGTCGTAGGTCGGGTTGTCGCTGACGACCTTCCACATCAAACTCTCGGCCTTGCCCGCATCCCCCGCGAGCTTGGCGGCGCGGGCCTGCGTCAGGTAGACGTCCGGCGCCTTGTTCCCCAGGCGCACCGACTCGGCCAGCCGCGCCGCGGCCTCCTCCGCCTTGCCGGTCTGGTTCAGCAGCGTCAGCCCGTCGAGCTCGGCCGCCAGCGCCGCGTTGCCCTGCTCGCGCACGGTCGTCACGAGCCGGCCGGACGCCTCGATCTTGGCCGCGTCGTCCCAGTCCGGCCGCGACCAGTAGTCCGCCACCAGCGCCCGGTAGATCGGCCCGAACGCCGGCTTCTGCTGCGCCCCCTGCTCCAGCGCGCTGCGGGCCAGCGCATCCCGGTCCCACAGCTCGGCGACGCGCGATACCCAGAACAGCCGCGACGCCTCCGCCCGCGCATCGACCTTCATCGCCTGCAGCGTCGGCAGGCGCACCTGCTTCCCGCGGCTGGGCCGGAGCAGGTCGGCCCACAGCGGGGCCAGGCGGCGCAGCGCATCGGGGTTGTCGGCCAGCGCATAGACCAACAGCCGCGCGGCGCCGGCGGTGTCGCCGCGCTCCAGGTGCAGGTCGAACACGCGCTTGAGGATCTCCCCCCCGTCGGCGGCCCGGCGGGCGGCGTCGAGCAGCAGCGCCTCGGCCTCGGCGCCCCGGCCGTCCGCCTTCATCGCGTCGGCGATGGCGAACAAGAGCGCCCGCTCGGTCGGCTTGGCCTTGTACAGCTTCTCCAGCGCGGGCGTCACGCCCGCCTCGCGCCCCTGCGCCTTGAACACGTCGCGGTACAGCTTGAGCGAGTCGGCATTCGCGTTGAACGCGACCACGACCTCCGCCGCGCGCGTCTCCGCGTCGGCGGGCCGCCCGGCGGCGAGCGTCGCGCGCACCAGTCGCGCACGGACGTCGAAATTGTCCGGCCCGCGCGCCGCGGCGATCTCGTACGCCTTCACCGCATCGTCCCACTGCCCGAACTTCTCGTACAGCTCGCCCATCTGCCCGTACGTCAGCTCGGGTTGCGACTGGAGCGTCACCAGGTCCGGGTTCGCCCCGCGCGGGTTGACCGGCCGCTCGATCCGCTTGGCCAGCCGCGCGTACGTCTCGAGCGCGGCGCGGTCGTACCCCTTGCGCTGCAGCACGCGCCCCAGGAAGAAATCGACGACGGCGGCGGCGTCCGGATCGTCCTTGTAGGCTTCCGTCAGCGTCGCGATCCGCAGGTGGTGGAACGCCTCATCCAGCTTGTTCTTGAGCAGGTAGTTGCGCCCGAGCCGCTGGCGGACGTCGAC
>DATHXE010000234.1:0-21128 GCA_035459845.1 Tepidisphaeraceae bacterium
GACGGCGCTGCTGCGCGGGCGCTTCCCGACGCTGAAGATCCGGTTCGTGAACGTCGTGGACCTGTACAAGCTGACGCCGTCGACCGAACACCCGCACGGGATGTCGGACGCCGACTTCGACTCGATGTTCACGACGGACAAACCGATCATCTTCAACTTCCACGGGTACCCGTGGCTGATCCACCGGCTGACGTACAGCCGCACGAACCACCCGAACCTGCACGTGCGTGGCTACAAGGAGAAGGGGAACATCAACACGCCATTGGACCTGGCGATCCGAAACCAGATCGACCGGTTCAGCCTGGCGATCGACGTGATCGACCGGGTGCCGGCGCTTCGCGTCGCCGGGGCCCACGCGAAGGAGTCGTTCCGCAACGCCCAGATCGAGTGCCAGCGGTACGCGCACGAACACGGGATCGACAGCCCGGAGTCCGACAACTGGACCTGGACGGGGTGACCGGGCCGCCGGTCGGGACGTGCGCGCGGATGGTCTGGGTCGTTTGAACGGAGAGCGAGAACATGAAAGTCACGTTCCTCGGCGCGGCAGGTGGCGAAGTCACGGGGTCCGCCTATTTGCTGGAGACCCGGTCCGCGGCGGTCCTGATCGACTGCGGCTTCTTCCAGGGGTCGCGGAAGACGGAGAACTACAACCGCATCCCGAAGAAGGGCGCGCTGGACCGCCTGGACGCCGTCGTCCTCACGCACGCCCACCTGGACCACACGGGCCGGCTCCCCCTGCTCACGCGGGCGGAATACGACGGCCCGATCTTCGCGACGCCGGCGACGTTCGAGCTGACGGACCTGATCCTGCGCGACTGCGCGCGGCTGCACCGGTCGGACTGCGAGCGCGACAACCGCCGCCGCGAGCGGCTAGGGCTGGCGCCCCGCGAGGTGCTGTTCACGGAGAAGGAGGTGACCGGCCTCCGCCCGCTATACCGGCGGATCAAGTACGACACGCCGACCGAAGTCGCCCCGGGCGTGGTCGCGCGGATGGTCGAGTCGGGGCACATCTTCGGCTCGGCGAGCGTCGAGTTGACGGTCGAGGAGCAGGGGCGGACGCGGGTGATCGTCTTCTCGGGCGACCTGGGCCCGCGCGGCGCGCCGCTCCACAAGGACCCGGTGCCGTTCGAGCGCGCGGACGTCGTGTTCATGGAGTCGACGTACGGCGACCGCGACCACAAGTCGCTCGAGCAGACCGCGATCGAGGGGCGCAAGATCATCGCCCGCGCGATCGAGGAGGGCGGGAAGGTGCTCGTACCCGCGTTCGCGATCGGCCGCACCCAGCTCCTGTTGTACCTGCTCGCCGGGGCGTTCAAGCGCAAGACGCTCAGCCCCTTCCCGATCTACGTCGACAGCCCGATGGCGAGCGAGGCGACGGACATCTACCGCCGGCACGTCGAGCTGTTCGACGAGGAGGCGCTGGCGATGCAACGGTCGGGCGAGCTCGCGACCCACCTGCGGACGGCCAAGACCGTGACCAGCCCGGCCGAGTCGCGCCGCATTTGCGCGGCCCCCGGGCCGTGCCTGATCATGGCCGGGTCGGGCATGTGCACGGGCGGGCGGATCATGCACCACCTCAAGGCGGGCCTGCCCCACCCCGAGACGACGGTGCTGATCTGCGGGTTCCAGTCGCACGGGACGCTGGGCCGCCAGCTCGTCGAAGGGAAGCCGCACGTGACGATCCACGGCGAGCGCGTGCCGGTGCGGGCCTCAGTCCAAACGATGGGCGGACTGAGCGGCCACGCCTGGCAGACCGACCTGGTCAACTGGTTCGGGTCGATGGCCGGGTCGCACCCGCACCTGGTGCTGACGCACGGGGAGGAGAAGGCGCGCGGCGCGCTCCGGGACGTGATCAAGGAGCGGTACGGGATCGCCGGCGCCTGCCCCGCCCTCAACGAGGTCGTCGAGATCTGAGCTGGGAGGAGACCGCCATGCCGCAGCCACAAACGTCCGCCACGCACTCCGCCCCGGGCGACATGATCCCCCTGTCGGACGAGGCGCGCGTCCTCGACGTGCTCACGGCGTCGGTGTTCAAGCTGTGGGACGCGGTGAACGACCTGACGCGCTTGCGCCCGACGCGCCGGCCGCGGTTCCGCGTGACGGTCTTCGGGTCGGCGCGCGTGCCGAAGGACCACTGGGTGTACGCCGCGGTCCGCGACCTGGCGGCGGAGCTGACCCGGCTCGACTGCGACATCGTCACGGGCGGCGGGCCGGGCCTGATGCAGGCCGCGAACGAGGGCGTGCACCTGGCGAACCCGCGGGCGACGGCGGGGTCGATGGGGATCCGCGTCGACCTCCCGTTCGAGCAGGAGGTGAACGCGTTCGTGACCGACGCGTTCGAGCACCGCACGTTCTTCAGCCGGCTGCACCACTTCGTCCTGGTCTCCGACGCGTTCGTCGTCGTCCCGGGCGGGATCGGCACGGTGCTCGAGACGATGCTGATCTGGCAGCTCCTGCAGGTGCGGAAGATGGACCAGACGCCGCTGATCCTGGCCGGCCAGATGTACGCCGAACTGGTCGACTGGTGCCGCCGCTCGATGCTCCGCCCGGACTGCCCGCTCGCCTCGGCGGAGGACATGAACATCCCGGTCTGCGTGAACGACGCCCCGGCGATCCTGTCGATCGTCCGCCGCCACCACGCCGCGTGGGCCGCCGCCCGCGCGGGATCACCGTGAATCGAGGACCGACGCGCGACCCGAACGAACCTCTCCCGAAGGAAACCGACCGAACCCGCACTCGTCTGCGAATGGAAGGAACCTCAGCCATGAGCAACACTGCAGAACACACGCGTCTCGACCAAGCCCGCGCCGGAACCGCCAACTGGCGCAAGTGGGGGCCGTACCTCAGCGAACGTCAGTGGGGTACGGTCCGCGAGGACTACAGCGACTCGGGCGACGCGTGGAACTACTTCAGCCACGACCACTCCCGGTCCCGCGCTTACCGGTGGGGCGAGGACGGCATTGCCGGGTACTCCGACGACCGGCAGCGCATCTGCCTGGCGTTGGCGCTCTGGAACGAGGCCGACCCGATCATCAAGGAGCGGCTGTTCGGCCTGACGAACGGCGAGGGGAACCATGGCGAGGACGTGAAGGAGTATTACTTCTACCTCGACTCGACGCCGACGCACTCGTACATGAAGTGCCTGTACAAGTACCCGCACCGCGCGTACCCGTATAACGATCTGGTGCGGGGGAACCAGGCGCGGCACCGCGGCCAGCCGGAGTACGAACTGCTCGACACCGGCATCTTCGCCGAGAACCGCTACTTCGACGTGTTCGTCGAGTACGCCAAGGCGTCGTCGGAGGACACGCTGGTGCTGGTCACGGTGCACAACCGGGGCGCGGAGGCGGCGACGTTGCACGTCCTGCCCACGCTGTGGTTCCGCAACACGTGGGCGGCCGGGTCGGCGGACCGGCCGGTCCTGCGGGTGGTGGACGGCACGCCGGCGCCCGTCGTCGTCGCCGAGCACCCGGAACTGGGCGCGTACCGGTTCCACGCGGACGGCGGCCCGGAATTCGTGTTCACCGAGAACGAGACGAACACCCGGCGGCTGGTCGGCGTGCCGAGCCCGACGCCGTACGTGAAGGACGGGATCAACGACTACGTCGTCCACGGGCACACGGACGCGGTCAACCCGAAGCGGCGGGGGACGAAGGTGGCGGCACACTACAAGGCGACGATCCCGGGCGGGCAGTCGCGGACGTTCCGCGCGCGGCTGACGAACGACGCGGCGCTCGCCAAGCCGTTCGCGGCGTTCGACGACGTGATGGCGGCGCGGCGGCGCGAGGCGGACGCGTTCTACGCGGCCGTCCTGCCGGCGAGCCTGACGCCCGACGCGACCGACGTCGCCCGGCAGGCGATGGGGGGCATGCTCTGGTCGAAGCAGTTCTACTACTACGACGTCGACCGGTGGCTGTGCGAGCGGGGCGGCGGGCCGTTCCACACTGCCCGCCTGGCGCCGCGCAACGGGCACTGGCAGCACATGTGCAACGCCGACGTGATCTCGATGCCGGACAAGTGGGAGTACCCGTGGTACGCGGCGTGGGACCTGGCGTTCCACGTGACGGGGCTGACGCTGGTCGACATGGAGTTCGGCAAGGCGCAGCTCGACCTGATGCTGGACACGAAGTACCTGCACCCGAGCGGCCAGCTCCCGGCGTACGAGTGGAACTTCGGGGACGTCAACCCGCCCGTGCACGCGTGGGCGACGATGTTCACGTACAAGATGGAGGCGCTCCGCACGGGCGAGGGCGACCTGGACTGGCTCGAGAAATCGTTCCAGAAGCTGCTGCTCAACTTCACGTGGTGGGTGAACCGGAAGGACCGGTCGGGGAGCAACGTGTTCGAGGGCGGGTTCCTCGGGCTGGACAACATCGGGGTGTTCGACCGGAGCGCGCCGCTGCCGACCGGCGGGTACCTGGACCAGGCCGACGGCACCGCATGGATGGCGTTGTTCTGCCAGAGCATGCTGGAGATGTCGGCGGAGCTGGCGATGACCCGGCCGGCGTACGCGCCGATGGCCCAGAAGTTCGTCGAGCACTTCCTGTGGATCGCCACGTCGATGCTGCACGCGGGGAACGACGCGGGCATGTGGGACGAGGAGGACGGGTTCTTCTACGACGTGTTGCGGCTGCCCGACGGGGGCGCGCAGCGGCTGAAGGTGCGGTCGCTCGTCGGCATCCTGCCGCTGTGCGCGGTGACGGTGTTCGACGGCAAGCTGGCGCGGGCGCGGCCGGAGGTCGGCGCGCGGTTCCGGGAACACCTGGCGGCGCACCCGGAACTGACGGTGTTCATCCACGACCCCGGCAAGCCCGGGGTGAACGGGCGGCGGATGGCGTCGATCCTCGACGAGTCGAAGCTGCGCCGCGTGTTGTCACGGCTCCTGGACGAGGGCGAGTTCTTCAGCCCGTACGGGATCCGCTCGCTGTCGAAGTTCCACGAGAACAACCCGTACGTGTTCCACACGGGCGGGCGCGAGTACCGCGTGGGTTATCTGCCGGCCGAGTCGGACACGGGGATGTTCGGCGGGAACTCGAACTGGCGCGGGCCGATCTGGATGCCCGTCAACGCGCTGATCATCCGCGCGCTGCTCCAGTACCACTCGTACTACGGCGACGCGTTCACGATCGAGTGCCCGACGCGGTCGGGGCGGCAGATGACGCTGTACCAGGTCGCCGAGGAGTTGGCGCGGCGGCTGAGCGCGCTGTTCCTGCGCGACGCGGACGGCCGCCGCCCGGCGCACGGGAATGATGCGACGTTCCAGCAGGACCCGCACTGGCGCGACCTGATCCTGTTCTACGAGTATTTCCACGGCGACTCGGGCGCCGGGCTCGGGGCCAGCCACCAGACCGGGTGGACCGGGATCATCGCGCGGATCATGGAGCTGTTCGCCGGCGGCACGGTGGCAGAGAAGTTCGGCTCGGCCCCGAGCGGCGGGGCCGGCCGGTTGGCGGCGCTGAACGATTCGTGGAGCACGGCGGACGTGCCCGTCCGAGCACCGCAGGAGGTTCAATGACGGATCCGGACCGCGGCCCGGGTGACCCGCCGCCGCCGGGCGACCCCGGGTCGGAAATCCGGGCCGGCCTGTGGAGCGTCTACTACCGCCGGGGGTACGACGACGGGTATCGCCAGGCCGTGCAGGACGTGCTGGGCCTGCTCGTGTTCGTCTCCGAGGAGTTCCTCGGGGCGAACGGTCCGACGGACGACCCGCGGCGGCTGATCTACGCGTACGAGCGGCACCTCGAGCGGCAGATCGAGCGACTGGCCGGGCACGCCGACCCGGGCCGGCCGTCGGGGCGCGGCGCGCCGCCGGCCGCGCCCGAAGGCCTGTCGGACGCGCCGCCTTCCTGATCCGATTACCCGCAGGACACCGCCCACATGACCACGAACGCGCTACCCCCCTTGCTCACGCCCGCCGCCGCGCCGGTCGCCCTGACCGGCGGCCGCGGGCGGTGGTCGGCAGCGCCCGCATGGCTGGCCGGGTATCGCGGCTCGTGGTTTCGGGCAGACCTCATCGCCGGGGTCACGCTCGCGGCGTACCTCATTCCGGCGGGGCTGGGTGACGCGTCGCTCGCCAACCTGCCGCCCGAGGCGGGGCTCTACGCGTGCCTGTTCTCGGGCCTGGTCTTTTGGCTGTTCTGCAGTTCGCGGCACACGGCGATCACCGTCACGTCGGCGATCTCGCTCGTCGTCGGGGCGTCCCTTGGCGACCTGGCGGGCGGGGACGCGGGGCGGTTCCGCGATTTGGCCGCCGCCACCGCCCTGCTCGTCGCCGCCATCGGCATCATCGCGTGGCTCGTCAGCGCCGGGGCGATCGTCACGTTCATCTCCGAGTCGGTGATGGTCGGGTTCAAGTGCGGCGTGGCGCTCTTTTTGGCCAGCACGCAGCTCCCCAAGCTGTTCGGGTTCTCCGGCGCGCACGGGGGGAGCTTCTGGGAGCGGGCCGGGCACTTCGGCCGGCACCTGGGCGACACGAACCGCACGGCCCTGCTCGTCGGGCTCGTCGCGCTGGGCGTTCTCATCGCCGGGAAGATCTTCCTGAAACACCGCCCGGTCGCGCTCTTCGTGGTGATCGCCGGGATCGCCGCGACCCCCCTGCTCGGGTTGGCCGGACACGGCGTCAAGCTCCTGGGGCCGGTGCCGGCGGGGCTGCCCGCGGTCCACCTGCCGGCGGTCGGATGGGACGACATCAACGCGCTGCTCCCGCTCGCGTTCGCCTGCTTCTTGCTCGGGGCGGTCGAGACGGTGGCGATCGGCCGGATGTTCGGCCCGAAGCATGGCAACCGGCTCGACGCCAACCGGGAATTGCTCGCGCTGGCGGCGTCCAACCTCGCGGCCGGGGTCGGGCGCGGGTTCCCGGTCAGCGGGGGGATGTCCCAGAGCCTGGTCAACGAGGGCGGCGGGGCGCGGTCGCCGCTGTCGGGGCTGATCGCCGCGGTCGTCATTCTGTTAGTGACCGTCTTCCTGTCGGGCGCGCTGCGGGACCTGCCCCAGCCGGTGCTGGCGGCGATCGTGCTCGTCGCCGTCGCCGGGCTGTTCAAGGTCGAGGCGCTCCGGCACCTGTGGCGCGCCGACCGCACGGAATTCGTCACGGCCGCCGTCGCGCTGCTCGGCGTGCTGGGGTCGGGGCTGCTGCGCGGCGTGCTGATCGGGGCGGTCATCTCGCTGGTCCTCCTCATCCGCCGGGCGTCGCGCCCCCACGTCGCCCAACTGGGGCGGATCCCAGGCACCCGGCGGTTTTCCGACCTCGCCCGGCACCCGGACAACGAGCCGGTGCCGGGCGTGATGATCTTCCGCCCGCAGTCGGGCCTGGTCTACTTCAACGTCGAGCACGTGTGCGACGCGGTCGCCAACGCGGTCGCCGCGCGGCCCGAGGCCCCGCGCCTGGCGGTGCTCGATTTGTCCGCCTCGCCCATGGTCGACGTGCAGAGCGCCGAGGCGCTGGCCACATTGGCCGACGGGCTCGCCCGCCGCGGCACGTGCCTGCGGGTGGTCGAGGCCCGCGCCCCGGTGCGCGACCGCCTGCGCGCGGTCGGGGCCGACGCCAAACTCGGCGGCGTCGACCGCTTCAGTACGATCGCCGACCTGCTCGACAGCGACACCGCCTCACGACAAGCCGATCCCCCGCCGCGCGATTCGTTTCCCGCGGCGACCGACTCCCCCGCACCGCCCGCATGAAGTGGAGACTTCATCATGTCCACCGCAACCGCTAAAAGCCGCGTGACCGACACCCTGCCCGGCGTGACCCCGGGCGCCGCGGCGCCGATCGGCGCCACCGTCCTCGAGGGCGGGACCAACTTCAGCGTCTACGCGCGCGACGCGACCGCGCTCGACCTGCTCCTGTTCGACCACGCCGACGACGCCACGCCGGCGCGGACGATCCGCTTCGACCTCCCGCGCCACCGCTCGTTCAACTACTGGCACGCGTTCGTCCCCGGCGTCGGGCCGGGGCAGATCTACGGCTACCGCGCGCACGGCCCCAACGACCCGGCCCAGGGCCTGCGCTTCGACCCCGAAAAGCTTTTGCTCGACCCGTACGCCAAGGGCGTGGTCGTCCCGCCCAACTACGATCGGTTCGCCGGCGCCCGCCCGGGCGACAACGCCGCCGTCGCGATGAAGGGCGTGGTCGCGAATTTGGCCGAGTACGACTGGGAGGGCGACCAACACCCCCGCATCCCCAACGCCCGCTCGGTCATCTATGAAATGCACGTCCGCGCGTTCACGCGCCATCCGAACTCCGGCCTGCCCGACACGACGCGCGGCACCTACGCCGGGCTGATCCAGAAGATCCCGTACCTGAAGGAACTCGGGGTCACGGCGGTCGAACTGCTGCCCGTGTTCCAGTTCGACCCGCAGGCGTGCCCGCCGGGTGTCGTGAACTTCTGGGGGTATCAGCCGGTGTCGTTCTTCGCCCCGCACGCCGCGTACAGCTCGCGGCGCGACCCGCTGGGCCCGATCGACGAGTTCCGCGACATGGTCAAGGCCCTGCACCGGGCGGGGATCGAGGTCATCCTCGACGTGGTCTACAACCACACGGCCGAGGGCGACCACGACGGGCCGATGCAGAGCTTCCGCGGGCTGGACAACCGGGCGTACTACATGCTCGACCCGGCCGACCGCGCGCGGTACGCCGACTTCTCCGGGTGCGGGAACACGTTCAACTCCAACCACCCGGCCGCCCGGCGGATGGTGCTCGACAGTTTGCGCCACTGGGTGCACGACATGCACGTCGACGGGTTCCGTTTCGACCTGGCGTCGATCCTGGCGCGCGACCCCTCCGGCCGCCCGCTGCCCGAGCCGCCGGTCCTCTTGGATATCGAGTCCGACCCGTCGCTGGCGCACACGAAGTTCATCGCCGAGGCGTGGGACGCGGCCGGCCTGTACCAGGTCGGGAGCTTCGTCGGCGACGCGTGGAAGGAGTGGAACGGGCGGTTCCGGGATGACGCGCGGCAGTTCTTCCGCGGGGACGCCGGCGGCGCCGCCCGCCGGTTCGCCGACCGCATCGTGGGCAGCCCCGAGGTGTACGGGGCCAAGCAGCGCGAGCCCGAGCAGAGCGTCAACTTCGTCACCTGCCACGACGGGTTCACGCTCAACGACCTGGTCTCGTACGCGCACAAGCACAACGAGGCCAACAACGACGAGAACCGCGACGGGGCCAACGACAACTTCAGCTGGAACTGTGGCCTCGAGGGACCGACGCACCACCCGGCGATCGATTCGGTCCGCAACCGCCAGGTCAAGAACCTGCTCGCCAGCACGTTCCTGTCGGTCGGCGTCCCCATGATCCTGATGGGCGACGAGGTGCGGCGCACCCAGAAGGGCAACAACAACGCCTACTGCCACGACAGCGAGATCGCGTGGTTCGACTGGTCGGGCCTCGAGCGGCACGCCGACGTGTTGCGGTTCGTCCGCACGATGATCGCGCAGCGCGTGCAGCGCCCCGACGAGCACGAGAAAAAGCGGCTCACGCTCAACCAGGTGATCGCCGGCGCGACCTGCCACTGGCACGGCACGGAGCTCAACCAGCCCAATTGGGACGACTGGTCGCGCACGATCGCGCTGACGGTCGAGCAGAAGGGCGCCCGGCGGATGGTGCACCTGATCTTCAACGCGCACGACGGCGCGCTCGACTTCGCCCTCCCGCCGACGCCCGCCGGACCCGATGGAAAGGCCGGCAAGGCCGGCGGGTGGCGGCGGTGGATCGACACCTCGCTCCCGTCGCCCGACGACGTCGTCGCGGTCGAGCAGGCCGCGCCCGTCGCCGGCGACCGCTACCGCGCCGGCCCGCAGTCCGTCGTCGTCCTCATCTCCGATCTCGAAAGGACCCCCTCATGAGCACCGCCCGCCCGACCCCCGGATCCACCGGCAGCGCCCGCCCCGCCAACCCCGCCAACCCCCGCCCCGTCGTCACCGCCGCCATCCCTGCGGCGCCGGCCACCGGCATGAGCCACCCGCCGTCCGTGCAGGACCTGATCGCCCAGTACGGGTGCGGCCCGATCCCGCTCACCGGCACGAACGACGGCCTGTACGACCGCCACCTGCTGTTCGACAACGTCACCGCCCCCGACGCGGCCGGCCCGCGCGAGAAGTATGAGGCCTTCGCCCGCGCCGTGCGCGACGTCCTCTCGCAGCGGTGGGTGCGCACCGAGTCGACGTACGACCGCAAGAACGCCAAGCGCGTCTACTACCTCTCGATGGAGTTCCTGATCGGCCGGTCGCTCGCCAACAACGTGTCCAACCTCATGCTCGACCCGGTCGCGCGCGAGGCGGCGGGCCGCAGTGGCCTGGAGTGGGCGTCGCTGCTCGAACAGGAGCCCGACGCCGGCCTGGGCAACGGCGGGCTGGGCCGCCTGGCCGCCTGCTTCCTTGACTCGATGGCGACGCTGCAGCTCCCCGCAATGGGCTACGGCCTGCGCTACGAGTACGGCATCTTCCGCCAGACGATCAAGGACGGGTGGCAGCACGAGCGCCCCGACAACTGGCTCCGGTCGCCGGACCCGTGGGAGGTCGCGCGGCCGCGCGAGGCGGTCGAGGTTCGGTTCAACTGCACGTTCGCGCTGCGCGGCGGGTCCCTCCGCGCCACCCCGGGCCGCCCGAGTTCGTTGATCGGCATCCCGTACGATCGCCCGGTCGTCGGGTACGGCGGCAAGACCGTCAACACGCTCCGCCTGTGGGGCGCGGCCGCCCCCGACGAGTTCGACTTCCACCGCTTCAGCGGCGGGGACTTCGTCGGCGCCCTGGCCGAGACGCTGGCGGCCGACTCGGTCACCCGCGTGCTCTACCCCGACGACTCGACCAGCTACGGCAAGGGCCTCCGCTTCGTGCAGGAGTATTTCCTCGTCGCCTGCTCATTGGCAGACCTGGTGCGCCGGTTCCGCAAGGCCGGCAACGACTGGGCCGCGCTGCCGGAGAAGGCCGCGATCCAGTTGAACGACACGCACCCCGCGCTGGCCGTGCCCGAGCTGCTGCGCATCCTCCTCGATGACGCCGGCCTGCCGTGGGACGCCGCGTGGGACATTACGCGCCGCACTCTGGCGTACACGAACCACACGCTGCTCCCCGAGGCGCTCGAAAAGTGGCCGGTCGAGTGGTTCCGCGTGATGCTCCCGCGCCACCTGGAGCTCGTGTACGAGATCAACCGCCGGCTGATGGACGACGTGCGCGGCCGGCATCCCGGCGACGACGCCCGCGCCGCCGCGATCAGCCTTGTCGAAGAAGCCGGTGAGCGGAGCGTCCGCATGGCGAACCTCGCGATCGTCGGCACGCACAGCACAAACGGCGTGGCCGCGATCCACTCGGACCTGCTCCGCAAGACCACCGTCCGCGAACTGGCGGAGATGTTCCCCGACCGGTTCAACAACAAGACCAACGGCGTGACGCCGCGCCGCTGGCTGCTCAGGGCCAACCCCCCGCTCGCCCGCGCCATCACCGCCGCGATCGGCGACCGCTGGGTGACGGACCTGTCCGACCTGGCGCGCCTCAAGCCGCTCGCCGAGGACGCGGGCTTCCGCGACGCCGTCCGCGCCGCCAAACGCCAGGCCAAGACGCGCCTGGCCGACTGGCTCAAATCGACGACCGGGCAGGTGATCGACCCGGACACGATCGTCGACGCCCAGGTCAAGCGGATCCACGAGTACAAGCGGCAGCTGCTCAACGCGATCCGCGTGGTCGTGCTCTACAACCGCCTGCGCGCCAACCCGGCCGCGGTCGTCCCCCCGCGCACGTTCGTCTTCGCCGGCAAGGCCGCCCCGGCGTACCACTTCGCCAAGGTGGTGATCAAGTTCGTCAACAACCTGGCGGCGACGATCGACGCCGACCCGCTCGTGCGCGGGCGGCTCAAGGTCGTGTTCCTGCCCGAGTACTGCGTGACGCAGGCCGAGCATTTGATCCCGGCGACGGACGTGTCGAACCAGATCTCGACCGCCGGGTACGAGGCGAGCGGGACGAGCAACATGAAGTTCATGATGAACGGCGCGCTGACGCTCGGCACGCGAGACGGCGCGACGATCGAGATGGCCGAGGCGGCGGGCGAGGACAACTTCTTCCTGTTCGGCCTGACCGCCGAGGAGGTCGCCCAGACGCGCCCCTGGTACAACCCACGGTGGCACTACGACAACGAACCCGAGACCCGCGCCGCCCTGGAGTTGATTACCGCCGGCGCGTTCGACGGGAACGACCGCGGGGCCTTCGACCCGATCAGGCACCTACTCATCGGCGGGGGCGGCGACCGCTACCTGCACCTGGCCGACCTGACCGCCTACCTGGCCGCCGACCGCCGCCTGACCGACTGCTACGCCGACCCGACCGCCTGGGCCCGCAAGGCCGTCCTGAACATCGCCGGCTCCGGCCCCTTCTCGAGCGACCGGACGATCGCGCAGTACGCCAAGGAGATCTGGGCCGCGCCGCCCTGCCCGGTCGAGTAACGTCCGGCGAGCCCGCTTCAGCGGGCGGGTCGCGCAGCGAGTCCGGGCCCGGCAAACGGATTCAACACAGAGACACGGAGGCACGGAGATCGGAGGAGAGAAACGCCCTGCTCTCTTCCCAGCTCTGTGCCTCTGTGGCGAATGCCTTCCCGTGCCCATCGAAGGCGGGCGTCGGCTCGCGCGACTGCGTTACCCCCCCTGTCTCTCCGGGGGGCCGCCGAAGGCCGGGAGAAGACTGGCTGCGCCACCCGACCGCTGAAGCGGGCTCGCCGACTCACGGCTTGGCGTCGGGGATGAACGTCAGCGTGCACTTGAACGGGGAGACGCGCGGGTCGTCGGCGGGCTGCTTGTCCCACTTGACGGACCCGACGCCGGCGCGGCCGGTCATCGCGAACGTGGCCGTCCCACTGTACCGGCCGTCGTGGCCCGTCGCGACGACCGTCAGTCGTCTTTCACCGGCGTCGCGGTGCCACGCCCGTCGGTGCCGCCGCCGGCGACAACGACGTCATACGTCCCGTCGGCGCGCGGGGTGAAGGCCATCGTCGTATCGCCGATCCCGTTTGCCCCCGCTCGCCCGCCCGCACAGGCAAGAATGTCTGCCCCACTGGGGAATCTCGCGCCATGAATCCCGAAGGGTCGATCAATTCCCGTGCAACGCGGCGGATTTCCCCGTCTAATGTCCCGCGGCAGACCCCGATCCACCCCTCTCACCCGCACCCGCCATGCCCAACACCCCCCCTTCCCCCGACATCAGCCGCCGCCACCTCCTGTACGCCGCCGCCGGCGCGGCCGCCCTGCCGCACGTCGCCCGCGCGGCCGATCCTTCTCCCGCCAAGACTGGCTTCCCCGAGCCCGCGCGGGACGTCCCGCTCGTCGCCCCGTTCGACGTGATCGTCTGCGGCGGCGGGCCGGCCGGGATCAGCGCCGCCATCACCGCCGCCCGCGCGGGGGCGCGCGTCAAGCTGCTCGAGCTCAACGGGTGCCTGGGCGGCGTCTGGACGGCGGGGCTGCTCGGGTACCTGCTCGACTTCAACAAGCCGGGCCTGGCGCGCGAGCTCGCCCGCCATCTGACCGAGCGCGACGCCCGCCGGGGCACCAGCGCCGGCAGCATCGGGTACGAGCCCGAGGAGATGAAGCTGCTCCTCGAAGATTTGTGCGCCCAGACGAAGGTCGACTTCCAGCTGCACACGCGCGTCGCCGCCGCCTACCGCGACGGCCGGCGGCTCGCCACGATCGTCACCGACTCCAAGTCCGGCCGCCAAGCCTGGCAGGCGCCGGTGTTCATCGACACCACCGGCGACGGCGATCTGGGCGCGCTCGCCGGCTGCGAGTGGGAACTGGGCCAGTCGGTCAAGTGCCCGTGCCAGCCGATGTCCCTCAACGCACTGGTCCTCGTCCGCGACGTGACGGCCATCAACGGGTTCCTCCACGCCACCGACAAGGGCGATGGTCGCGACACCAACAAGGCCAAGAACGGGCTCCGCGCCGAGATGCAGAGGGCCGGCGTCGACCCGTCCTACGGCCACCCCACCCTGTGGCAGGTGCGCGACAATCTGTGCCTGCTCATGTCGAACCACGAGTACGGCGTGATCCCGTTCGACGCCGACGCGGTCACCAAGGCGACCGTCAACGCCCGCCGCGAGATGAACCGCCAGATCAAGGCCCTGCGCAAGCTCGGCGGGGTGTGGGAGGGCGTGCAGCTCGTGGCGACGGCCGAGCAGATCGGCGTGCGCGACGGCCGCCGGCTCCGCGGGCGGTACGTCGTCAGCAAGGACGACGCGACCGGCGGCGCGCGGCACGAAGACGCGGTCGTCCGGGCCACCTTCCCGATCGACGTCCACGCGCTCGACGGCGAGATGAACAAGACCACGCCCATCGCGCCCGTCGGCCTGAAGGTCAAGCCGTACGACATCCCCCTGCGCGCCCTGATCGCCCGCGACGTCGACGGGCTCCTGATGGCCGGCCGGTGCATCAGCGGCGACTTCATCGCCCACTCGAGCTACCGCGTGACCGGCAACGCCGTCGCCATGGGCGAGGCCGCCGGCATGGTCGGCGCGATCGCGGCCCGGTCGAAGCGCCTGCCGCACGACGTCGCGTGGGGCGAGGCGTCGAGCGAGCTCGAGGCGCTACGGGCGAAGGTCGGCTGACGCGGGCTGGCGCAGCGGGAGGGCGGAGGCTCCGTCCGAGCCGTTTCGCGGGCGGGGTGGTTCCGGAACTGCCACAGAGCTCACAGAGACACAGAGAAGAGGCAGGGCGAGCTTTCTGTCTTGGCCGCCGAGCCGGTTCTTCGTTCCCTTTTCTTCCTCTGTGTCTCTGTGAGCGCTGTGGCGATTCGAAACGGCTCGGGCGGAGCCGACCCAGTCAGTTCGGCGCATGAAAAAACCCGTCTTGCGACGGGTTTATGCCCAGGACAGGAGTCGAACCTGCACGAGTTGCCTCGCTACCACCTCAAAGTAGTGCGTCTGCCAATTCCGCCACCTGGGCGTCAGGTGCCCGCGAAACCGGTTTCCCGACTGCGGGAGCGGGATTATACGCGCCGGAGGGGTCTTGTCGAGACCGCGTGCGAGCCGCTTGCGGCTTAGCGAATATGGGGTTGCTGCGACACGACCGTGGGCTTCCGCCCTCGGCTATTACGGTCCGTTCGGTCGAGTCTGACGGACTCAGGGAGTCGCCCCCGCCTCCCCGTCCATTAGCGTCCCCTTGCGAGTGCTGAACTGCGCCATCATGATCCCCATCTCGTAGAGCAGGATCAGCGGGAGCAGCAGCGCGAGCATGCCGGTGACCACGTCGGGCACGATGACCGCCGCCACGATCGCCAGCACGAAGTAGACGATCCGCCGCAGGTTTTTCAGCGTCTGGATCTCGACAATCCCGATCTTGGCGAGCGTCAGCACGACCAGCGGCAATTGGAACGCCAGCCCGAATGCGATCATCATGCCGATCGTCGTGTCGAAGTACGTCGCGAGCGTGATGATCGGGGTGGTGACCGATTCCGACCCGAAGTGAATGGTTCGGAACGACGCTTTGGCCTCCGCCGTGGCCGGCGCGATGCAGATCTTGATGAACCCGGCCGTCGAATTGATCCAGACCGAACCGACCGGTGGGTTCTCCGGGTCCTGCGCGAGCAACGGCAACACCAGCGGGCGCGTCGCCGCGCTCCCCACCACGATCGGCGGGGGCTCGGGGATGTCCATGTACTTCCCCATGTCCGGCGGGTTCCCGATGCTGAACTTCATGAAGAATTCCAGCATCAGCGGCAGGACGTACGTGTACAAAAACGTCATCCCGCCGACCAGCAGCGCCAGGCTGAGCGGCAGGTATTTCGTGACCGTCTTGCGCTCGTGCGGGTACAGGCCCGCCGCGATGAACAGCCAGAGTTGGTACAGCATCCAGGGCCCGGCGACCGCGAACGCGCTGATCATCGCGGCCTTGATATAGGTCATGAAGACCTCGGCCGGGTCGGTGAAGAAGATCTGCGGGCTCTGCTTGTTCTTGGCCAGCGCGATGAACAGCGGCCGGCAGACCCACCACACGACCCGGTCGCCCAGGATCATCGCGACGATGAACGCGATGATGAACCCCCCGAATCCGAGCAGCAGGCGCTTGCGCAGCTCCTCGAGGTGCTCCCCGAGCGTCATCCGGTGCTCTTCCGGATCGAAATGGGGTTTCGCGGCGGTGGCGGACGGATCGGCGGCAGTGGGCGCGGACGACATAGGTAGAACCGTATTCTAGAGGCTTACGCTCCGTTCGGGAAATCGCGCGCGCCACCGGCCCGGGCGGGGGCGCTGCTCCGTCCGAGCCGTCCGCCCGCCCGCGCCGCTCCACCAAGCGCGAGTCAGGACCGCCGCGAGCACCCGCCCGCGTGATCGATCCGCCGAATTGAAGGGGGGGATTCGAGTGCAGCGTACGACACATCACCGACGAGCCGCGACTTCGCTCGTCAGAGCCCGGCTGGCCGACAGTGCATTGCGCACCCTGCCGCCACCGGCCCGCGCGGGACTTTCGCGCCCGCGCCCGACGTCATACACGCTCGGACCCGCGAGGGCCCTCGTTCCGTAATACGACGGGACCGCGCCGAAGTTGAACGTCTCTCGTGCACTGGTCACCCCCCCGCCCGCGGCGTACACTCTCCCCCCCAAGCCATGACGACCACCACTACCCAGCTCAACAAGTATTCCAGCCGCATCACCCAACCCGCCTCCCAGGGCGCGAGTCAGGCGATGCTCATCGCGACGGGCCTGTCCGTCGCCGACCTCGCCAAGCCGCAGATCGGCATCGGGGCCGTCTGGTACGACGGCAACCCGTGCAACATGCACTTGGCGGACCTGGGCAACCACGTCAAGCGGGGCGTCGAGCAGGCCGGCGGCGTGGCCATGCGGTTCAACACCGTCGGCGTGTCCGACGGCATCTCCATGGGCACCGACGGCATGTCGTTCTCCCTCCAGTCGCGCGACCTCATCGCCGACTCGATCGAGACGATCATGGGCGCCCAGTGGTACGACGGCCTGGTCGCCATCCCCGGGTGCGACAAGAACATGCCCGGCACCGTCATCGCCATGGGCCGGCTCAACCGCCCGTCGATCATGGTCTACGGCGGCACCATCCGCGCCGGCTGCGCCAAGGTCCGCGGGACCGAGGAAAAGCTCGACATCGTCAGCGCGTTCCAGTCCTACGGCCAATCCCTCGCCGGCTCGATCACCGAGGCCGAGCGCAAGGAGATCGTCGCCAAGTCCTGCCCCGGCCAGGGCGCCTGCGGCGGCATGTACACCGCCAACACGATGGCCTCGTTCATCGAGTGCCTCGGGCTCTCGCTCCCCTACTCCTCCAGCTTCCCGGCCGACGACCAGGGGAAGATCGACGAGTGTGTCCGCGCCGGGCAGGCGATGCTCAAGCTCCTCGAACTCGACCTCAAGCCGCGCGACATCGTCACCCGCCAGTCCTTCATCAACGCGATGAAGCTGACGATCGTCCTCGGCGGGTCGACCAACGCCGTGCTGCACTCGATCGCCATGGCCCGCGCGTTCGACATCGACATCACGATCGACGACTGGCAAGCCGTCAGCGACGAGACCCCCCTGCTGTCCGACTTCCGCCCGTCCGGGAAGTACGTCATGGAAGATCTGCACCGTTATGGCGGGGTCCCAGCCGTGATCGCCTTCCTGATCGACAACGGCATTATCGACGGCAGCCAGAAGACCGTCACCGGCAAGACGCTCGCCGAGGACGTCGCCGGGCTCCCGAAGCTCAAGCCGTACGGCAACGGCCCCGGCCAGCAGCCGATCGTTCACGACCTGGCCAGCCCGATCAAGAAGGACGGCCACATCCGCATCCTTCGCGGCAACCTTGCCCCCGACGGTGCCGTCGCCAAAATCACCGGCAAGGAGGGCCTGCAGTTCACCGGCCCCGCGCGCGTGTTCGATTCGGAAGAAGACATGCTCCGCGGCCTGGAACAGAAGAAGATCGGCAAGGGCGACGTGATCATCATCCGGTATGAGGGCCCCAAGGGCGGCCCCGGCATGCCCGAGATGCTCACGCCCACCTCCGCCCTCGCCGGCTACGGCATCCTCAACGACGTGGCCCTGATCACCGACGGCCGGTTCTCCGGCGGCTCCCACGGCTTCATCATCGGCCACGTCACCCCCGAGGCCATCGACGGCGGCCCGATCGCCCTGGCCCGCGACGGCGACACCGTCGTCATCGACGCCGTCAAGAACAGCATCGACCTCCTCGTCCCCCCCGCCGAGCTCCAGTCGCGGAAGTCGACCTGGAAGAAGCCCCCCTACAAGGTCACCCGCGGCACGCTCTACAAGTACATCAAGAACGTGAAGAGCGCGAGCGAAGGGTGCGTCACGGACGAGTGATCCCCGTCGCGGATCGCGTCACATCCCGGGAATTCGTGCCTCACTAGAGTGAGCACGCCGGTGTCGCGCGCAGCACAATCCCTTGTCTTCCTTCGCGCCTTTGCGGCTTTGCGACCCTCCGGCCTCTTAGAACAGATGAATCGCCTCCCGCGGGTCCGGCGCGGTCTTGAACAGCGATCCCGTCTTCGAGATCCGCAACAGCTCCTCGATGTTCTCCGGGTGCGAGATCACCAGCCGGCCGCCCGCTTCTTTGATCTTCTTGTTGACCGCGATCAGCATCCCCAGCCCGCCGCTCCCGCAGTGCTGGACGTGCTTGAAGCAGACGACCAGCTTCTTCACGCCCTGGTCGACCATCGCCTTGAGCTCTTCGGAGATCCGGTTGACTTCCAGAGCCCCGGTCAGGTTCGGGCCCTTTAGGCGGACGACGGTGACCGTCCCCATCTCGCGCACCTTGTAGTCGTCCGACTCGTAATCCACTGTTCGACGCTCCCGTCTACGAACCCCCCGCCGATCCGTTCCCACTGTCAGCCACGTTACTCGAACCCGCGGCCACCGTCGACTTGTCCGCCGTTCCGAGCGGCAGGCGCACGCGGACCGTCGTCCCCCTGCTCGACGTATCGACCAGAACGCCCCCGTCTTGCAGTTCGACGAACCGTTTGACCACGCTCAGGCCCAGGCCCATCCCGCGACTCATGTACTGGTAATCGCCACTCGAGTGCCGGTTGACGTCGGCCCCGGTGAAGAACGGCTGGAACAGGTGGGGCACGTCGTCGGGCGGGATGCCCGGGCCGGTGTCGCTGACGGCGACCTCGACGGCCTCGCCGCGGTGCGTCGTGACCCGCGCCGTGCGGACGCCGACGACCCCGCCGTCCGGCGAGAAGCGGATCGCGTTGCTGATCAGGTTGGACAGGATGTCGCGCACCTTGTCCCCGTCCGCGCGGACGCGCGACGCGTCGTCGGCGACGCCCACGTGGTACGACTGCCGCCGCTCCTTCAGGAACGGCTCGTGCTCCCGACAGACCAGGTCGATCATCGCCCGCAGGTCCACGTCCTCGGGCACGACGCCCTGCTGCTTTTCGAACCGGTCGGCCGCCAGCAGCTTGAACATGTTTTCGATGATCCGGTTCAGCCGCTGGGCCTTGCTCGAGATCCGCTCGGCGAGCTTCGGGTCGGCGTGGCCGTCCTGCCGCTGGGCGAGCTGGGCCGCGCCGAGGATGTACGTCACGGGCGTGCGCAGCTCGTGGCTCGCCAGGTCGATGAACTGCCGCTTGACCGCGTCGGCCTCCTCGATCCGCTTGATCTGCCGCTCGAGGTGGCTGGCCATCAGGTTGAAGTCGCGCGCGAGCTGACCGATCTCGTCATCGCGGAAGACCTGCCGCCCGCCGCGCCGCTCGCTCAGGCGGTACCCGCGGTGCCCGGCCTTGATCCGGTCGACCGCGTCCCGCAGCGCGAGCACCGGGCGGATGATCTCGCGCCGGGCGATGATCAGCCCCGCCGCGAAGCTGACGACGATCATCGCCAGCCCCATCGCCGCGATCAGCCACGTCATCCGGTAGACCGGGCCGAGCACGGACGCCTTGTCCGTCGCGACGACCACGTACCACCGCCGCCCGCCCTCGGCCACCAGGTGCGCCTGGTCGACCGCGGCGAACGCGATCACCTCGTACCCGGGCAGGTCGTCGTCCATCACCCACCCCTCGCCCCCCGCCGACAGCGCGCCCAGTGACCGCGCCGGGAGCCGCTTGGCCGGCGCCGACGTCACGTCCCCGAGCAGCGATTCCCCGTTCTCGTTCACCAGCCACGCCGCCCGCGGGAGCTCGGCCACGTGGCCGGTCGTCTCAATCTGCCGCAGCACCCAGCTCGCGTCGACCGACAGCTTGGCGATCCCGATCAGCTTGCGCGGCGGGCCGCCCGCTTTCTCCGGCTTGTCGTAGATCGGCAGGCACAGCCCGGCGACCAGCGTCCCCTGTTTGCCCTCCGGGCTCGTCGCCGACTCGTCCGTCGCAATCCCCGTGACGATCGCGCGCCCCTTCCCGTCGGCGTAACACGCCTTCCACCAATCCTCATCGGCTTGGAAGTAGTCGCTCGTCTTGTTCGTCGCCGCGACCAGCCGCCCGGACAGGTCGGTGATCAGCACCTCGCTGAACCGCGGCTCGCGGGCGCGCACGGACCGCCACTGCGCCGACAACGGGCTCTTGAGGATCCCCCCCAGCAGCCCCTTCTCGCTGTTGGCGTCGAGGCCCGGCCACCCTGCCTCGATCTTGTCGATCTGCTCCTGGGCGAGCGGGGGCACCGTGTTGGCGCGCTCGAGCGCGTCGACGGATCCCGGCAGGCCGTTGACCGCGTCCCCCAGTTCGATCTGGCTCTTGAGCACCCACGCGAGGTGGCGCGCCTGCTGTTCGGCCAGCGCGTTGTACGTCCGCCCCTTGCTCTGGACGCGCAGGCCCGCGACCCCGATGAGGACGACGCCAATGGTGAGCACCAGCGGGAGCAGTCCCGCCAGCAGTAACGTCCCGACGAGCTTGGCGCGGATCCCCAGACGCATCGCCGCCTCGCCTAGCGCCCCCGGGGGGTCAACCGTCCGTCGTCACGCGCCCACGGCGGGCGCGAACGAAAGCCCGCGCAGTTCGCTGCGCGGGAATGCGACGCCGACCTGTCCGGACCGCCGATCAGACCACCTGCACGCGACGCCCGGCGCGGCGCTTGCGGTTGATCATCTGGCGACCCTTCTTCGTCCGCATCCGCGCGCGAAACCCGACGGCGCGGGCCCGCTTCACCTTGCTGATCTTGTGAGGATAGTGCATCGGTCGATTCCTTCTCGGCTCTGTCTCGGCTCTAACCTGTT